>DAOVMD010000355.1 GCA_030630935.1 Candidatus Mcinerneyibacteriota bacterium
AAGTAAAAAATGAAAAACTTCTGTGATTTCTTTTATTTTCTCTTGACTTAGATTAATTTTTTTGCTATACTATTTAAAAATCTTGGTAGGAAATGATAAAAATTATTGGATTAAGAAAATATTTCAGAGTTGGGTTTTTAAGAAAAAAAACTTGGATATTAAAAGGGATTAATCTGAATGTTAATCCTGGAGATATTTTTGCTCTTCTCGGTCCTAATGGTGCCGGCAAGACAACATTACTTCTTTGCCTGGTTGGACTTCTTAAGGTCAACGAAGGAGTTTTAAAAATATTTGACAAGGATAATAATGACCTGTCGGTATTTTCCAGAATTTCGTATCTTCCAGAGTTACCTACAATCCCAACACATTTAAATGCCATAGAATTCCTTACCATCTCTGCAGGCTTGAATAACCTGAATATTTCCAGGAAGGAGATTTTATCCTGGCTGGAGAGGGTGAATCTTCAGAATGATCTTAAGAAAAGAATAAAAAAATATTCGAAAGGTATGGTTCAGAGGTTAGCAATTGTCAATGCTTTTATTAAAGACTGTGATATCTATTTTCTAGATGAACCAATTTTAGGGCTTGATCCGCTCGGGATTAAACTTATACGGGATTTGATTGTTGAAAAAAATAAAGAAGGTAAAACAATTTTTCTGAATTCTCATATCCTTTCTGAAGTCGAAAAAACTGCTTCCAGAATTTCTGTAATGAATGAAGGTAAGATAGTTCTTGAAAAGACCGTTGATGAACTGAAGGGGGAGTTCCTCTATTTGAAATATAAAAATCTTAATGAAGGGGAATATAAAAAATTAAAGAAGAAATTCCCCAACTGTAAGAGAGATGAAGACCAGTTGATTTTACCTGCAGTTAAAGAAAATGAAATTCCTGAGATTATAAGAACAGCAAGTAAATTTATTGATATTTATGAAGTAAAACTTGAGAAAGAATCAATAGAAAGTATATTTATAAATCATATAGGTAATAAACAATGATTATGAATTTATGTAAATATTTCTTCTTAAAATACATTCGTGTTAATAAAATATTTGCAGTATTTTTCATTATATTGGTTTATAATATCCTGATGATTTCATTTCTAACTATGGGAGGAGGGATTAAAGGTATTATACACCAGATAGTTGGTACAAATAACTTCTTCATTTTTTTGACAATATTAATTTTAACTGCCGGCTTTTTAAATAAGGATATTGAAGATAAATCTGCTGATATGATATTTATCTCTTCCATTAAAAGATATCAATATGTTATCGTTTCTTATCTTATGAGCGCCCTGTCAATATTCTTAATGTTTTTCCTGGTGTTTCTTGCAGATATACTCGTGATTTTCATAGTGTTTAAAAAATTCGAAATAAACTTCTTATATTTTCCTGTCTTATCTATCTTTATAATTTTATTTTGGAATGCAATTTCAATGTTCTTTTCCACTAATTCCAAAAAGAATGCTAATGTTGCAGGTACGATTGGTTACTATTTTCTTACTCTTATTTTATATCATACTTTTTATATTAAAACGATAGAAACAAAAGTACATGGAATTTATTATCTGGTCTCCCTGATAAAAAATATAATCTCACCTTTCATGGTTGTTGTGGAAATTGAGAACCAAATTGAATCGCTTAATACAATACCGGCATGGATGTATTTAAATTTTCTCCTGGTGATTTTTTTCTTCGTATATATGTCAATTAAAATATTTAATAAACGTGAGATTGGTGTAAGGTAATGGAAATATTTACGGAAAATAAAGGTAAGAAAACTGAAGTTCCATTCTTCTTTCCGGTTATATTAATTATTTTAATTATATTAACAGTTGTTTTTTTTTAAACTACACTCAGAGTGGAATGGTTGGATTTAGAGATGTTTAATATGAGAAGCACTCCTTATTACAAGGATGTGATATTCTATTTCTATACCGATAATTGCGGATATTGTAAGAAAATGGAAAATTCGACGTTCTCTGATAGAAATGTTATAAATAAACTTAAAGATGAATACATTACTGTAAAAGTTGATTTAAATAAGGAAAACGAAATTATTGTAAAAGGGAAATCCTATAAGATAGATGATATATTTAAAGAAAAAGGGATCAAGGGGATTCCTGCTGTTGTTATTTATGGGTATAAACTTAAAACAAAAGAAAGTAAGTTTTATTATCATTTTATCGGATACCGAGACAGCTTTGAATTTTTGAATGAATTAAAAGAAGCAAAAAAGATTAAAAAGGGTTTATAATATGCTTAATAATTACAAGTTAGGGATAGAGATAAATCCCGTAGATAAAAGTTTAAATATCTCTGCAGTTTTTGATTTTGTTAAGATTGTTCATCATGAAGGTATTGCATTTTTTCTTAATAAAAATCTTACTATAAACGAGATCAAGCTAAATGGTGACCCGATAAAACTGAAAAGGAAACGCTTACCTTCTACATCAAGAATGAGTCATGCAATAAAGTATACGTATGAAGAGAAAAAAATAGAAAATTATAGAGACTATATGATAGAAATTAAGTATTCCGGGTTCATTGATACAATATATGAAAATGATGACTGTCTCTGTTTTTCAACTCATGATTTTTGGATTCCGATTTTCGAAGGGTTTCCTCAATTTATGTATCTCGCGGCTTTTTACTTACCTTTAGATTTTAATATCATCCTTCAGGGGTCACCTATCCAATCTGAAATGAAGGAAGAATTTAAATTATCTTTTTGGGAACGCGACTATATGGATTTTGATATTCCGGTATTCCTTTCAAGAAACCTAAAAGAAATAAAGTCCGATTCAGGTTTTGAAATCTATAGCACATATGCTATCCCGGAAGATAAGATTGAAACTCTATCACAGGTCATCTCCAAGATAATTGATGTCTTTAAAAATAAGTTTAAATTTAAAATAAATAATGCTTTAAAATTTGTAGTTGTTAACAAGGATATGGATATTTCGGGTAAATATTTTTCTACTATATTTGATGAAGAGATTAAGGCGGATAATATTAAATTATTTACAAAGATTATTAGAACATTACTAAATATTTCTTCTGAAATATCTGATGATTCATGGATATTATTTGGTCTGGTAAACTACTATTTATATATTTACCTTGGTGAAGCCAAAGGTGAACGGGCCAGTAATGGGGTAATTGAGGACTGGAAGACTTTTCTGTTTAGTTTATCAAAAATGGAGTCACTTTTAAATAATAAAACAGGTGAGAATAACAATATTCTCTTGAATAAAAAAGCACCTTATATTTTTAAAATGCTTGAGACAATACTCGGGAAAGAAACCTTTTTAAATATTATCTCTGAACTCCTTCAAAAGGATACTTTCAATTCAATGACAACTTATGAGTTTATTGAATATATTAATAAATTTTCTAAAAAGAGTTTAGAGCATTTCCTGCTTCAAGCATTACATGAAAGAGAGATTCCTAAAATCAGAATCAATAAACATATAATGACTGAGCCAGATGGGAAGATAAAATTTTACGGGGAGATTATTCAGGAAACCTCAATTCCATTTGAAATCCCGGTAATCTTTGATTTCGAATTTAAAAACGGAACAACCGAAAGACGGATACATACAATAAAGAAATTTAAAGAGAGATATGAATTCGTTTTCCCAACAAAACCTACCAAGTATTCATATAATAAAGACTCTGAAATATTAGTTCAGATTAGAAGCTAACAACGCAGCTTCGCTTCGCTCCACAATGAAGAAGTAATAATTAACAATGAAAAATGAATAATATTTTGCTTTATATATGACAATGCTCTTATTTAAAGTTGGAGTTGCTTAATAAAACAATTGAATGCAAAAAATAAATTTACAGGGAACTTAAGAGAACATAAACAAAGAAAAATAAAAGAAAGATTTTTTAAT
>DAOVMD010000261.1 GCA_030630935.1 Candidatus Mcinerneyibacteriota bacterium
ATAAAAATAATATCAAGGAAACGTATCTTTCCGATAAAGAGGTTAGGAAGCATAAAAATTCATCTATTGTAGTTGCGTTAATTGGAGAAAAAATTAAAGTTACAACAAATGAAATTGCTGCTGAGATCAGGTATCTTAAAGGGATTGACAGGTATTTCAAGGAATCGGAAGCTGAGCGTAAGAAGATACTGGATGTAATTATTAATCGCAAGATTTTTTATTTGGAATCTGAAAAACGTGATTATTCAAAAACAAAGAAGTCCAAGAGACGTGTTTTGAAGATGAAGAAGGATGAGCTCTTCAAGTTCATGGTTCTAAAATATATCCCATCTAAATTAGATATCTCTGAATTTGAATTAATGGACTATTATGAAAAGAACAAGAAAAGATTCTTTTCTCCGGAAAAGATACATGTAAGGCATATTTTATTTGATACAGAACCTGAAGCGAAAAAGATTTATAAAAAGATCAAGGGTTCAAAAACCCCGGTAAAGACCTTTAAGATTTATGCTGAGAAATTTGCACGCGGTCCTAAATCATTGAAGAAGGTCGCCGGAGATTTAGGATTTATTCAGCGTGGAGTCATGCCGGATAATTTTGATGATATTGCATTTTCATTAGGGAAAAATGAAATTAGTAAAATTGTAAAGACTGAATTTGGATTTCATATTATTTTACTTGAAGAACGTCAGGAAGAGATATATATTTCTTTTAGTAATGTTAGACAGAAATTAAGGCAAGAGATATTTAACGCTCGGAAAAGTACGATGGTTGAAGATTATTATAATGATTTAAAGAAGAACTATACAATAAAAATTTATTTGAGAGAGGAGCAGATTAATGGCAAAGAAGAAAAGATTTAGAGCTAAGTCCCCCTTACCAAAGGAATCGAAAGTCAAGAAACCAGAGCTGGAACCAGAGATAGTTGAAGAGATTGAACCGATTGAAATCGGTTGGGAATTTCACAAGGTTCCCCTGATACTTTCGGTTGTTATTGCAGTTGTTTTTTATGTTCTGGTTTTTATATTTGTAAAGTAAGGAGGAAACATGCTTCATAGTATGACTGGATTTTCGACTGAAACAATAAGTATTTCAAACCTGACCATTACATGTAATTTAAAAAGTTTAAATCATAAGTATGCTGATTTTGAGATTCAAATACCAATTACGGATCTGGATTTAGAGTTGGAATTACTTTCAATTGCAAAAAAATCAATTACCCGCGGGAAATTATCGATAAATATTGAGATTGTAAAAGGTAATATCGTTAAAGATTTTGAATTAGATACTGAGTTACTCAAGAAAGTTAATCTTTTATTTAAGAAGACCAGGAAGATTCTCGGAGATGATTTCAAAAATATTCCAATCACTAATTTATTTCAGTTCAAAGAAATAATCAGACCTGTGTATAGGAATAATAAACAATTACGAAGTGGGATATTAAAACTTTTTACTAAGACCTTATTAAAACTTTTAATATCCAGACGTTCAGAAGGTAATGAACTTGAGTCAGATTTTAAAATGCGATTAAAACTTATAACATCTTTATTGAAAGTTATTAAATCAAGAAGAAGGAAGCATGTGGATAGGATGTCCAGGATATTTAACGAGAAACTTAAGCAGTACGGAGCAGATTTAATGGACCCTGTTAAAGGGATAATAAAATTTGAGTTATCTGTAATTTCTGAGAAATGTGATATTACAGAAGAACTTGTCAGGTGTAAATATCATATTTCAAATTTCCTCAGAAGTATTAACTCCAAAACTCAAGCTTCGGGGAAGAAACTCGATTTTATTACACAGGAGTTATTACGTGAAATAAATACGATTTCAAGTAAATCATCTGATTTTGAAATTAGAAATAGTGTAATTTCAATTAAAGATGAACTTGAGAAGATTCGTCAACAAGTTCGAAATATAGAATAATCACACGGGGACATTTTATGGGCTCAAGATTTTTAAATATTGGTTATGGTAACCTGGTTTTAATTGAGAAGATAGTAGCAATAATAAAGCCGACATCTTCTCCTATTAAAAAGGTAAGAACTGAAGCCCGGAAATCAGGACGATTGATTGATGCTACCTTTGGCCGTAAAACCAGGTCTGTGATATTCATGGAGTCAGAACATATTATCCTATCTGCATTAAAGCCTGAGACGATTATGGAACGTGTTGAAGAAAAAACATTTAAGGATTAAATAATGAATAAAGGTTTTTTAGTTATCATATCCGCACCATCGGGTGCAGGGAAAACTACTATCTGCAAGCGCTTACTAAAGAGGAAACCGGAGTTGGTATATTCAATCTCGACAACTACCCGGAAACCAAGACGTGGTGAGAAGACAGGAGTCGATTATTTTTTTCTGAATAAACAGGAATTTGAGAAGAAAATTAAAAAGAACCAATTTGCTGAATGGGCGATTGTTCATAGTAATTACTATGGAACTCTAAAGCATTTTGTTGATAGGAATATAAACGCCGGTCGGATTGTAATTTGCGATATTGATGTTCAAGGCGGGGAAAAAATTATGAAAGTTTATCCTCAAGCGGTTAAGATTTTTATTGTGCCGCCTACCTGGGAGGAGTTGGAACACCGATTAAGATTCAGGGCAACAGATACGGATAATGTAATTCAGCGCAGATTAAAAAATGCCGAGAAGGAATTAAAATATTTAAAGAAGTATAAATATTGTGTTGTAAATGATTCTGTCTCTATTGCAGTGAAACATATTGAAAGTGTAATTAATTCGGAAAAGTTAATGATCTCCAGATTGAAGAACATTAATAACTTCTTTAAAAAGGGGTAGAGTAGAATATGTCAGGGAGAATAATCATAGGAGTTACAGGATCCATTGCTGCATTTAAATCTTTAGAACTTGTCCGAATGCTTGTTAAAAACGGGAAAGAGATAGACGTAATTTTAACAGAAGCCGGGGAAAGATTTATTCCCAAGGTAAATTTCAAATCATTTACATCAGGGACAGTGGCTTCCGATCTCTGGTCTGAAGAAGTTAATCAGCCTATTCATATTAAATTATCAAAAGCTGCGTCAATTTTGGTAGTGGTTCCTGCATCTGCAGATTTTATTGCAAAAGCCGCAGCTGGTATTGCTGATAATCTTTTATTGTCAACCTTTTTAGCTTTTAATGGACCTAAAATCATTGCACCTGCAATGAATCCCAATATGTATAAGAACCCTATAACTCTTAGAAATATTAGAACTCTCCGTAAATTCGGAGTTGATTTTATTGAACCCACCACCGGGTATATGGCTGATTACTTGATTGGAGTTGGGCACCTGGCTGATTTACAGGATATCTTTGATTATATTGAGAAGTACGAAAGAAAGCAAGTTTTAAAAGGGAAGAAAGTATTAATAACTGCCGGTGGGACGAGGGAATTTCTTGACCCGGTTAGATTTATTGGTAATCCATCAACCGGAACAATGGGTATTGAGCTAGCACGTGAGTTTTGGAAGTTTGGTGCTGAAGTAAAATTGATATCAGCAAATATCTCAAAACAGATTCCAAGTTATATTAAGAATATAGAAGTCATTAATTCGGAAGAGATGTTGAAAGTAGTAAGAAAAAACTTTAAAGCCTCAGATATATTTGTTTCAACTGCTGCAATCTCTGATTTCACACCAAGGACTCCGAAGAAAGTGAAAATAAAAAAATCAACTGACTTGAAAGAGATAAAGCTTAAAAGAACAATTGATATAATTAAAGAAATCTCTAAGCATAAAGGTAAGAAGAAAATAATAGGTTTTGCTGCTGAAACATTAAATCTTGAATCTGAAGCAGAGCACAAATTGATTGAAAAGAAGTTAGATTTAATAGTTGGAAATTATGTAGGAAAGAATAGGGGTTTTGGTGAAATTACTTCAGAAGGAATAATTTTAGGAGAGAAAACAAGAATTGAATTTTCGGGCTTAACAAAACCTGAATTATCCCGAAAAATACTTGAAGTGATACTTCAAGTTTGGTACTGAAACTCTTTTTCTCTTGACAATTTTTATAAAGTATGATAAAATATACCTGTAGTAAAAAATAAATTAGGAGTAACATAAAATGAGAGAAAAATCCAGCTATTTTTCAAGAATTTTTGTATTATTTATCGCATTAAGCCTCTTTTTAATTGGTCCGGTTTTTGCTGATGATCCAGTTGAAGTAGAGACAGTGATAGAAGTAACAACACCAGAGACTGTCCCGGTAGAACCTGAAGAGACAATTGATGTGTCGAGTACAACCGTTTACATTATTAAAGAAGGCGATACCCTTTGGGATATTGCAGGTTCTGAATATGGAGATAATTTTAAATGGCCTGTAATCTGGAAGCAGAATTCATATATTGAAAATGCTGACTTAATTTATCCAGGGAATGAATTACATATTCCATCCTTGAAAGATGGTCCCGGTCCTGAACCTGAAATTGCAATAGAACCTTACACAAAACCCGTTTATGAAAGTTATCATTATGAAGGTGAGCTTGAGGATTGGGAAGAAGTATCGTATACTGAAATTGATGACGACGATTCATATCGCGATATTGACAGAACTTATAGAGTTCCGGCAGATGTAGTTTTATCTGCAGGATTCATTAAAGATGAGCAGAATTTTATTCCGAGTGGTTATGTTCTGGGTGATGTCATGATTCGTGGTAAGAAGATGGATGCCCAAGGTGAAGAGGTAGTTTTATCCTTCACAAAACACACACAGGGAATTCAGCTTGGTAATAGCTACTTAATCTACAGACTTGGTAAGAAGGTCCAGGATTTAGATAGGACGGAAAAATATTTAGGTAGAGTTGTTGAGGTTGTTGGTGTTTTAATGGTTAACGAGCTCGGCGAAGAATCATCAAAGGGTACTATTATAAAATCATTTGCTGCATGTAAGAAGGGGGATTTACTCAGACCTTATTACCAGGTTTCAGCAGTTAATGATTTCACCAGTTCAAATCCGACTGAAAGAATTGGTTATATCGTTGCAAGCCGTTATGGTGTTTTATGGCCGACTCAACCACAGAACATTGTATATATCGACTTCGGTAAACGTCATGGAGTCAGTCCTGGTAACGTATTTGAAATTTA
>DAOVMD010000028.1 GCA_030630935.1 Candidatus Mcinerneyibacteriota bacterium
GACCGAAGGAAGGAGATCCCGTATAGCCCCGAAGTGAATTCGGGATAAACTCCACATATCGGGAGAACTGAAGAGAACTAACGAGAACTAAAATAAAAACAAAAAAGTTATATCTTTAGCAGGTCGACGATCAGAGAGAGGAGATCCCGCTCTCCCCGAAAAAACGGGGTAAACTCCGTGCATCGGGAGACTTTTACGAGACTTGTAAAGGACAATTTCAAAAATGTAATATGCGGTGCCCTGAACCCTAGCGAAGCGCGTGGTTCGGGATCATTGCCAGGGAAAGTTCAAAGAGGCTGTGCCTCCGGCAATCTCATGTTTCGTTGCTGCAACATTCCTTTATATATTAAGAATATTGTTCAACTATTTTCTTTATTTTCTTATATCTTTTTTTATTTTTAATTTCTTTCTCATTCGCATTAAATATTTTCTCTAAATCATGTATAACATAATATCGTACATCAATGTTTTCATCCAAATATTTTTTATTATATTTTAGGAATAATTCAAATAAATCCAAGAAGTCTTCTTGATGATCTTTAAATATCAATTCAAAGGCAATATCATGTGGAAACCATAATGTTATTGGTTTCTTGTTTTCTAAATGATATTTCATTTCTGTTTCTAATGTATTTTTGAAAAGTTTTAAATATTCATTATATTCAGATTCTTTTAAATTCCATTTAAATATCTCCTCGAATGAATAATAGATTCCTTCAAAAGATCTTTTATCATATTTTTTTAATATCTCTTTCCAATATTTTTTTATTTTTTGGAAATTAGTTTTACTATCTTTGGCAATTCTCCAAAATTCAAATGCAAATTTTTCTTTAAATGTACTATCTTCCCTGCATAATTTCTTTAACCTTTCTTGAAATCGTTTTTTATCAAAATCCTTTTCTTTTTTAAATTCAGCAAAATAAATAAATAGAAAGTCAGCTCTATCAATTTCATACTTTTCAAAAAAATCTAATACATTATTTGCTTTGGTTGTTGAAATATCTCTAATATATGAAAACATTGTCAATAAATGTTTGACAATTGCATAAGGTTTATATCCTTCTATGAATAATTTATCTGTGCTCTCTAACAATTCAAATGCAATAACTTTTATTTGATCACCTAAACCTTCTTCATATTCATTCATTCTTTTTCTTCTTGCAGGATGTGCTAATTCGACTAATGGAACCATCGCTTGCTTTCTAACATATAGATCTGGCTCTGTATAACCTTTACCTATTTTGCCAGCAGTTTTTCCATCTAAATCCAATAATATCTTTGTTTCTTCAAATGCATATTTCATCAATTCCGGTTTATTAGTTACAACAAATTCATGTAATAACCAACATACATGTCCCCTCACAGATATAATTCTCTTTGAGTCTTCATTGTTTTTTACCTTATTACTATAATTCCATTCTGAATCTTTATCTGTATTTGGATCTTCATCATATAAATTCAAATCAACTATCTCCTTTGCCTCTTCATAATGTCCTGTTTTTACTAATTCATTTCCTAAGTTTACAATTAATTCGCGGAAATAAGATAACTTTCTAAATTTTTGTCGATATTGTTTCTTATTCTTAAAATATCTCTTTAATAGATTATATGTTTCAAATGGAAATTCTTTAGAGCTCTCTCGAAGTGGAGATTGTAAAAATTGTAATATTAATTCTGGGACATTCCTGCTTTTCTCAAGTAATCTGATTATAAAATCTTTTCCATAATTTGTTTCATTTCTAAAATCACTTAAAAGAACACCACTTAAGATTTTCCCTTTTTCTGATATATCAAATCTATCAAACAACTTTAAATATTTATAAATATTAATTACTTTAAATATTTTTATAATAAACTGTGGATTATTTTCTGGAATTGTCGAATAACCAATCTGTTCAAAAGAATCATAGAATTGTTCTTGTTTAAAAAATTTAGGATGTTTTATAAGCTTTAAATAATAATTTTCTGCTTCAATATATTTTAATTCAATTAACTTAATTAATGTAGATATCACGAATAAATTTGTAGGTAATCCTTTATAATCTTCTAAATCAAATTTCTGTGAATCTATTTCTATTAACTTTATTATTTCTTTTTCCCCAATTGCGTTTAGATTTGAATTTCTTAATACCTCAAAAATAATAGATGATGTACTTGGAATACCACCTTCTATTTTTATTATTTCTTCAAGATATTCTAATAATTTTTTCCTTTCAAATTTATCGATTGTTTCTTTTTCTAAATTTTCTATAAACAATGGAACTAATACCCTTCTTAAAAACACTAAATTTTTTGATGATATTTTCTTTTTTAGTATTTTACCTTCAAAAATACCATATGCATTGTCTTTATTCTTTTCATATAGATATCTAAAAAATTTAGTGAATACTAATTTAACAACACCCTTTTCCGATATAGTAAACTGACTTCCGGATCTTCCTACTCCCATCCCGGATAATTCAAATCCGTTGAATGTACCATAATATCTAAATTCAAATTGTTTTGATATTTTATTTATGATATTTTCAAATTCATTGAAATAATTATTTTCCAAGTATTCCTCTACAATTAAAAATATTTTGGGCGGGGTTTCAATAAAGGCATCAGCAATATCTGTTGTTAAATCATATACCTCAAAGATAAAATCGATCATTTCTTTTTTATTTTCTGTTCTTTCATATAAATTCAAAACTATTACAGAAATTTCGTCATCTTCGTGTTTCAATATTCTTCTTCTGTATTTTTTCAAGTCTGATGTAACAGGATATAGAATTTTAATTTTCAGAAGCTTCTTAATTTTACTGATAATTGTTTCATCTATACTTTCTGAAGTAATTTCCTTTAATGATCTTAGAATCTTATGAAAACTAAAATCTCCTTTTATTCTATCATAATATTCACTGATAAAATCAATATATTCTTTGAATGAAATTAATTTGTTTTTATATTTTGCTATTACAATATCAACTGCATAACCAATATAATGCTTCTTTATTAAAAATTTATCAATAAAAAACATGATGTCTTTATATTTAAAATTATTTCTCTTTAATTCATCAATGATAATAAACACTAAATATCTTTTATCTGTAATAGGAGTTAAAAACTTATGGTTTAAGATCTCTTGGAATTCCTCAGGAGTTCTTAAATATGATTCCAATTTTATTTTCTGTTCAACATATTTTTCTTTATTACTGAAATAATCTGATTTATCAACGATATGATTCTTTAATTTATCAAATTCTATTAAAAAATCTGCTTTGGTTATAGAAACCCCATTTTTGCCGGCATACAAAATATTTTGGAAAAATCTTGATACAATATTTTTTATATCCTCTTCATGGAAAAAGATTGGTTGATCATAAACAAAATATTCAATTATCTGATTTTGTATATATTCAATATCTTTAAATTCTTCTATCTTAGTAGAAAGCAAGAATACTATGTCATCTGCTTTCCAACCTTTTTTTAATAATCTTTTTACTATCTTATTTTCCTCATATCGTTTCCCAGACCATATTTTCCAATAATATAATTGTTCTCTAATATAATTGTAATCTTCAATGAAATCTTTTGAAATATTTCTTACTATTATATTAAATTTGTCATCATTACTTTTTATTTTTTTCTTTCCATCTTTAATTATATTTAATATACTTTTATAACTTAATGCACGTTTCCAGGATTTAACTTCAAAATTTATAACATAATTATCAAATATTAATGTGAAATCATTATATTTCTCTCCTTCAATTTGGATTTCAACAAATTCATTTTTATTAATATTCTTCAACAAGTATAATAATGTAATATCTGCTTGATCCGAAATGCCAGATATATTATTTTTTCCTTTACTACTCATCACTTATCTCCATAATTGATTTATTTTGTGTGGGTTGATTTTTCCTTCCTAAAATATCTGCAATTTTCACTAAAAGTTGGGCGATCTCTTTTGTATTTATTGAATCCAATATTTCGTCAGAATATTTAAGTTTATTTTTAATATCATATAAAGTTTTGCTAAACATTACTTTAGTATATTTTTCTGACTTTGATGCAAGTTCTAAAAACTTGCCAATAATTGAATACATCTCATGCTCTAAATACTTATGTGTTATTGGAATATCGATAACTTCATGAAGATCATTCAATATAATTGCTCGAAGATTTTTTTTTGAAATGTTAATTATCTGTATTCTATCAATTTCAAATTTTGTAAAATCTAAATTTATTACTCTATTAATTTCATTTAGCATTTTTGGATGATTTATAGTACTTCTATTCAACCTTTGAATTATTGACTTCACTCTATCAGCTTCTTTTGTGTTGAAATAATTTTCAGAGAATAAAGTACAATAAACATTTGAATCTTCTCTAATTTTAACTAAAAATCTTGATAAAATATCTTTTAGTTCATATAAATAAATTTTATTCTTACTTTTTGCTTGGCAATAAATTATTTTATTAGTAAAAAACAAAGAAAAATCTTCACCTAAGTGCTCAAGATGAAGATTTATAAAATTTGATTTTCTGAATTGTTTTAAAAGATTGTATAAACTAGTATAATGCTGATAAAGTATTTTTTCGTTTAGTTGTGCTCCGGGATTAATTTTCATTATAATTTATTTTTTACAATCTCCCCTCTGAATGCTTTTTGCATTAATGAATTAAATAGGTTTTCAAGTTCAGTTAGAGATTCTTTCTGTTGTTGTTTTATTTTAATTATATTTAATACAACTTTCGCAAATTTATTTTGAATTTCAATTGGTGGTAAATAGGCTGGAAATTGTTTTAGTAAAGTTGGATTTATATTAGATTGATTAACTGATTTCCTACATCTTTCTTGAAATAACTTTTTAAAATAATCTGTATTTAGTAGAAAAGTAAACCATATTGCATTGAATTCATCTTTTAATCTAAGTTTAACTAAATAGGAAGCTAAAACTGCTTCTTTGTCTTTATTCCAAAATGATGTTTTTCCTACTCGCTCAGATGAGTTTGTCCTATTAAAAATAACATCCATATTTTGTAATTTTATTTTTTCAAATTCTTCTTTTGAAATATTAACATATTTTAAATTTGAAAAATCTAATTCACCATTATAGCTAATATTCCCCATTCCAAGAATTGGATAACCTATTTTTTCATTATTTGATTTTTCGGATATTCCATATTCTGAATATTTAACAATGTTATTTATAATTCCCATTTCCCAGTTTTTATTATTTTTCTGTGGCTCACCAAACATCTCTACAAATGTTGACTTTAGAAATTCATCTGCTAATCTAATGGTTTCCTTGCGTTTCTCAATTTTAGATCGAATATTGTCGAGTTGTTTTACAATTAAATTCTGATTTTCTTTTAAGGTTATAGGAAGTTTAATAAAATCAATGAAATTCTTATTAATACCTCCCTGACCACTACCATGAAAACTACGTAAGATATTTTTTTTCCCATATTCAGAAAATAAATAATAAAAAACAAATTTAGGTAACATTTCTTTATCATCAATTCTTAAAATAAATACATGTTCATTTACTGCAGATTTTTTATATGGAAAACTATTATCAACAAATGATACTTTTCCAGTTGTTGCACCATCTTTAACAATTAATATATCATTATAGTTTATTACACCTTTTTTAAATTTCTCAAAAAAGCTAGATGAAATGAATTTTATTTTCTTAAAATTAAATCCGCCATAATTGTCAAGGTGTTCAGCTCCAATACTTGGAATACCATCACTTGTTAATGCTCCGCCTTTTTCTCTTTTTCCACTTTCCAAACAAATAAATATTTCTTTTAACTTTAAATATTTATTTTTCATAAACATCAATTTCTTTTTTTAAAATTTCTAGATCATGTGTAATTGATTTCTCAATTTCAATAATTTTGTTTAAAATTACTTCCGGTTTCTCATACTCAACTTCTTCATATTCGATTGATTTATATCGGTTTATTGAAAGGTCATAATCGTTTTCTTTGATCTCTTTAATATCAACCCATAGCCATTTTTCTCCTTTCTCCGGTTCCTTATTCTTATTCCTGGTTTTCCATTTTTCAATTATATCCGGAATATCATTGTCCGTAATCTTCTTCCTTTTATCATCAAGGGAATATCCATCAGCCTGCATGTCATAGTACCAAATTTTATCTGTCTTCTCTCCCTTTGTGAATATTAAAACGGTTGTTGATACTCCTGCATAAGGTTTGAATACTCCACTGGGCATTGATAGTACCCCATCCAGACCGCATTTCTCAAGGATCAATTTCCTTACTTCTTTATGTGCATTACTCGAACCAAACAAGACTCCATCAGGTACAATAACACCGCACCTGCCGCCTGGCATTAACATATTAATAAAAAGGTTTAGGAATAGTAATTCTGTTTTGGGTTTTTTACTCTTCCCGGCAACAGTAAGATCAGCTGCAACATCACTTTTATCAACACTTCCCTTAAATGGTGGATTGGCGAGGATTACATCAAAAATTTCCCTGTCCTTAAAATTTTTAGAGAGTGTGTCTGCATACTTAATATTAGGTTTTTGTATGCCATGTAAAACCATATTCATTAATCCTATCCGAACCATAGTTGTATCAAAATCATAGCCATAAAAACTCTTATCCCATAGAAATTTCCAGTGTTTTTTTTCAACAATCCTATCCCCGATTAAATTATGAGGAGCTCCTTCTTCATCAAACTTAATTGATTCCGGATCGGTATTTTCTTTTAGTATATGATTATATGCTGAGAATAAAAATCCTCCTGTTCCGCAGGCGGGATCACAAATTTTCTCACCAAGCTTAGGATCAATTAACTCCACAATCATTCTTATAATATGCCTTGGAGTCCTGAATTGACCATTCTTACCGGAAGTTTTTATCTCATTTAATAAAAACTCGTAAATATCTCCTTGAACATCAATGTTCTGGGATGCAAGATTAATTTCATCAATGATTGATACTGCCTCTTGTAAAAGCGATGCCTTGGGAATTAAAAAAACTGCATCCTTCATTGATTCTGAATAGAAATTACCACGACCCTTTAACTCTTTGATGAATTTAAAAACAATATCCCTGACATGAGATAACATGGACTCAGCATCAAAGTGCATCCAATGTGACCATCTACATTTAGGGTTATCTTTAAATATCGATTTATATTCATCTCCTTTCCTCTCTGCAGCACTCTTCTGCTGGTTGTCCATATCTTCCAATCTCTTCATGAAAATCAAATATGAAATCTGTTCAATCGCTGTTAATGGATTGGCAATACCGCCTGACCAGAATAAATCCCAAAGTTTATTAATTTTACTCTTAATTTCCGGATATGAATTTAACATTTTATCTCCTTTAATAGGGTATTTTTGTTTTAATATTACCCCATTTATTGTTATTATAACATATTTGTCCTAATTTGTCAAGGGGGTAATCGTTGTTGCGTTTTACCCCATTTACTGAAGGGTTACCCTATTTTATGCCATTTGGCAGCGCGACCAATACCGTAGCACTTAATTTTACCTTCATCACGTAAGTCACGGAGAATTTTTCGAATCATATCCCTACTGACATTGGGACAATTCTGTTCCAAATCAGAAATTGCAAAGGGCTTAATAAACTTCTCGATCTGTGAGATAACTTGTTCTGTTTTAGTTGATTTCCCTTCAAATACACCAACTCTTTCCTCAAACTCCTTATAGGCACTAATTAAGATTCCAAGAAAGTAATTCAACCAGGGGAAGACATCATGTTTTCCTTTGTCCCATTTCTGTGAAGACAGTAATAGGGTATCGTAATATTGATCTTTTGATTCTTCAACAATTCGTTCTAAGCTAATATACTTTCCTATCTTAAATCCTGCTTTATATAATAAAAGTAATGTTAACAACCTTGAAATTCTTCCATTCCCATCAGAGAATGGATGGATACAAAGAAAATCCAGGATGAATAAAGCAATCAATAAAATATCCGGATACTTATCTTCATTTAAAATCTTATTCATTAAAGTTGTGATTTCAGCTATAAACCTAGGTGTTTCAAATGCAGAAACGGTTTTTAATCTTAGTTTTTTTGATCCATTTGGATAAATATCAATTAAAAGATTCTCCCCTGTTTTCCAGGAACCAGATTTCTTTGTTGAATACCTATATAACATTGAATGAAACTGTAGAATAATATTTTCATTAATAGGAATATCTTTATGTGATTGATGTATAATATTTAACACATCCTTATATCCTGCGATTTCTTGTTCAGACCTGTTTTTAGGTTTGGAATTTGACTTTACAATCTTTTCTATTCTGTGATGCGGAGCAACTATTTTTTCAATTCTGCAAGATGACTCAGTGCTTTGAACAACTGCACTCTCCAGAAGTTTCTCCAAAATATCCGGACTCTGCTTTCTAAATAAATCTTCCTTACCCTTATATTCACCTAACCTTTCAAAGTATGTAATAATTTCAGGTGGGAATTTAAGTTTACTTATGAACTTATCATTTAATGATTTCATTAAGCTTTTCCATTGATATGTAATTGATTGAATATCTGAATGATTTCTCTTAACTCACCCTCACTAAATATTTTAATCGCAGCATCTATACCCATTGAAGTAAATGGCGGGTCGAATAAATCATTATATTCAATTTTCTTCTTTTTAGCAAAAACATTTTTAATTGTTCTTAAGAATAACAATTGATCGGAATTTAACGGGTTTCTATTATTTCTTTCCACAACATAAGTATTGAAAGCATCATTAATTAAATCTTCAGGTTTAGGAAATTCATACATTCCGATAATAAATTTTATAAATTCAACAAGCGTAGCATAAGGTTGGGAATAAACCTTCTTCAAGTTATCTTCAGAAATATACAGCTCCGGGCTATTTAATTCATTTTCTAAATTAACCAAATCTTCTTCTGTAATTACTTGGTTTTTTTTGATCTTCTGAATAGTTTTATTTTGTTCTGCAATGTTCAAGATATAATCTTCTATTCTCTTTCTATAATTAATAACATAATCTCCTTCTCCTTCCGGACCAAACTCTAACCATTTTCTTTGAATAATCTCATCATCTATATCAAGTTCTATCAATTCCCGGGGTAGAACCATTTTATGTTTCATTAGTTCAGTAAGCTCATCTTTGATCCATTCTACTTTATCATAATCTAAATCTAACCAAAACTCATCCGAAATCACTTTCAAAATAATTTCCTTCTTTTTCTTAACTGAACTCAGATTCATGGGTAAACATTTAAGATCACTGATAATGGAATTTCTCAGTAATTCAATATCTTTATTATTATCTATCAAAATGACCAAGCCTAATCTCTCAACTTTTAATAAAAACTTAAGTTGGTTGATATTGAATTCTGTGATAAATCTTGTTAAGGGAGCAATCGTATCATAGAGAAATTCATAAGATTTTTCTTCAAATATTTCCCAGGTATTAGCCGACAGAGCTTTATCTATATTCTTTCTGTTTTCCTTAATTGTAATTGAGGTTTCAGGAAGGTGCTTTATATCATTTATTAATTCACCCTTAATCTTATTGATATGATCTTCATGTTTTTTATTAATAAATATTTTGAGCTTCTCCAATCTTGTTTTAAATATTTTACTCGGTATTGGATCCAACTGTGCCGGGCGTTCTCCTTCCGGTTTTTCTCCAAAATATTCAAAGTTATTCCAATGATCAATGATTAAAAATTGATCCTTTTCTAAGCACCACGGTTTCCTGTTTTCAATTTTCTTCTCTAAAATTCTTGTTCCCCTGCCTATCATTTGCCAAAATTTGATCTTACTGAAAACAGGTTTTGCAAAAACAAGATTGCAGATTTCTTTAATATCAACACCTGTATCCAACATATCTACTGAAATAGCAATTCTGGGAAAGTTTTCATTTTTAAACTTGTCAATTAACCTTAATGGCCTTTCCATTTTTGAATCAATAATTTCTACTAATCTTCCTTTATATTCAGGATATAATTTATTAAATATCTTCCAGAGTCTTTTAGCATGAGCATGGGAAATGGCAAATATTATTGTCTTTGCAGGAATTACACCGGAATCATCTTTTATACAAACATCCATAAACTCTCTAACCAGAGATTCGTTAGTCCCTAAATTTGTAACCTTTTTTTCAAAGTCGGTTCCTTCAAAATCAATCTCTTCAAGAGAATAACCCTCAGCAATCATTTTCTTTTGAATACTCGGTGGGAGTTCATTTCCCTTGATCCCCTTAATTTGAAAATTCGTTTTTGCTGAATATGCCGGTCTGAAATCCACAAGAACTTTCTCGCTGACAGCTTTTTCATACGAATAGTTAAATGTAGGACACTTATCTTCACAATCAAAGAATTTAAATGTATCTCTTTCAACAAAATCACTTGGAGTTGCAGTTAAACCAATCTGAATCGCGTGAAAATAACTTAGAACATCTCTCCATTTATTATATATGGATCGATGACATTCGTCTGAAATAATTAAATCAAAAAAACCAGGTGTTACAGTATGAAACCTCTGCATCATTGTTTGGATTGTTGAAACATATAATCTTGAGGAAGAATCAATTTCACTTGACCATATATAAGACCGTGATTCACTAGGTATATGTGTTTTAAATCCATCGATAAATGCTTGGTTTGCTAGGACACTTCGATCGACAAGAAAAAGAACTCGTTTTACCCACTTAGCTCGAAGTAAAACATCTATCAAAGCGGTTACTGTCCTGGTCTTACCTGTTCCTGTCGCCATAACCAGGAGAAATTTTCTTTTATTCTTCTCTAAACCCTCAAATATTCGTTTACAAGCTTCAATTTGATAATCTCTATCGATTATCTCAGGCTTAATAGGAATTAATGACAAATCTTTTCTATTTCTATTCTGAAATTGAATTCGTTCAAGCTCTGTTCTCTCAAAAAAACCATGAACCATTAAGGGGGGATATCTTTCTCTATTCCAAAACCATGTTTCATATCCATTCGTTAAGAAAATCAATGGATTAACATTGTGTACCTTTTTTATTCCATCTGCATAATCTTCAGCTTGCTGAATTCCTGAGATAGGATCTCTTGAAGTCCTTTTCGCTTCAACAACAGCTAAAGGATCACCCTTTCTATCTAATAATAAATAATCAGAAAAACCTGAATCCCCTGAATCCTTTACTCCATTTATAATCTTATATTTCCCTGCACCAGTTCCCTCAATTTCAAATTCAGGAACTACTTGGGAAAAATTCTGAACATCCCAATTTGCTTTTAATAAAGCTTTATCAATTAATTCTTTTCGGGTCTGAGCTTCTGTATAATCTTCTTCAAACATACTTTTATGCACCACTTTGTATTATATTCAAATTATACATTAAATATTTTATCATGTCAAGAAGAAATTTGAAGTAAGATTGAAAGTACACAAACATGGGTTACACCATAAAACCCTTAACTAAACCACTGTTCTTCTATTACCCGGAATAAATAATACATTAAAGAACACTAATGTAAGAAGTAAGAGACCGGCACCCTATTTCTGGACATAATACCGTATGGAATAAAACATTATTTACTTTCTTCTTTTTCACAAATAAAATTGAATAATTTAATAAGCTCTTCTTCACAATCATTAATATGTGGTCTAATATGATTGCTTAATTGAAAATGAAACTCAAATAAAAGTTCACTTAACTCATTATAATCAAAGTTATTTGGATCATTAAATTTAATTAAAACCTCATTAAAAATATCCATAAAAGCATCATAAATATCGTAAATCCCTACTGATATAGTTATAAGTTCTTTTTCATTATAACCAAGTTTTAAACATTTTTTTACGAAATCATCACTTAATTTTGCATATAGTTTTTCCTCCGTTGAATCATGTGGTAGGGATTCTGGTATAACATGAATATTTTCAATGACATTTATTAATTCTTCAAGGGATAAGCTATTTGTATGTTCGACAATTTTTTGAGATTTAATATCAAATGTATCATTTCCTTCTGATAAGCTAACTACTAATTTTAATAATTTTTTATAAGCCATTATTCAAATAACCTCCTTTGAACTGCTTCTTTCATTCGCTTTTTAATAATTTCAAAACTTTTTTTATCTTTTTCTATTAAAATATATTTTCTATCTAAAATCTTTGCAGCAAGTCCTGTAGTTCCACTTCCAGCAAAAGGATCTAAAATAATATGACCTTTTAAAGTAAGCATCTCAATAAGTCCAGAAAATAATTTTATTGGTTTTTGAGCTTCGTGCAAACCTCTATCATTTATATTATAATCACATTTAAATATATTATTTGGATTGCTAAACCATTCCTTTACGGCTTTTTCATTATATGCACCTAATTCATTTTCTACAAGATTATCAGTAACTGTAATTTTATATGGTTTAAAAAACCATAATATTGGTTCAAAATTGGGTTTCAAATTTCCTAAGCGCCAATTATTCCACTTTTCAGCATTTTCGTTATCACCACGTCTTTCAAAAACAATTTTAACTCTTTGTGCTCGATGAACAGCTTGCGAACGTTCCCAAGCGATCATATCTCTGAAATTAAAACCTGTATCTTCTAAAGCAACGATACATCTCGCGGCAAAACGTCTTCCAGCAAAAATTATTGCAGAACCACCGGGTTTTAGAACTCTTAAGGTATCTTCTGCCCAAGATGAACACCATTCTTGATATTGTTTTGGAATTTCTTTGTCAGCATTCGACCAACCATTAATAGGTTTTCCTCGACGTTTAAAAACATTTCCTGCATTTAATTGAGCTGGACTTGAGCCTAATAATGCAGAATTAGTATTGTCATGTAAAACATCCCACTTATCAAGCGATATACCGTAAGGAATATCACTCAATATCATATGTACAGAATTGTCTGGAATATTTTTTAATACATTTCTACAATCATCACAAATAATTTTATTATAGAATTCTTTTATTTTCATAATACTATACTTTTATTAAACAACACGATTAAAACCACAATAATGAATAGTAAAGATTATTGCATGAAAGAATTTTTCAAAGGATTTATCAAATAGACATTTTATAAAAAATAAGTTCTTTCTCATCTTTAATATTATAAAAACCTCATTTGTATACTTTTTTAACCAGGTTTCTTATCTTTTTCTCAAGATCTTTTTGAGAAATCTTTCCCAGCTTTTTTTGATTCACTTTTTGAAAAGCCCTTTTTGCAGCTGCTATCAACTTCTTTTTGGGGATTTTCTTTTTCTTCTCTTTCATCTTCTCCTCTTCTTATTACACTAAATTATAACCTATTTCATTTAATAAGTCAAATTATTTTTTCAATTAGTTTCATTTAAATAGGGTATTATGGAGTCCGAATTACCCTATTTATTAATATGTTACCCTATTCGGTTAACTCCATTATCCTCACCGATAACAGAGAGCTGAGAATCGACCCAGAACCACGCACTTCGTTAGGGTATCTGGGCTCCGAGAACAGTCGTTTTACAGGTTAAAGCATTATTATAATTAATGCAAATATTAAATTATCAATTAACAATTATCAATATTAAATCATAAATGCGAAGCTTTAGGGTTTCTTCGCCAGTATCAGCCATTTGGTATATGGGAACGGATTAATCTCATAAAAATTCTCCGCGCGTTCAAGGTAATTATTAACCTGTTCATTTAGACTTAAGAATTCCCATTTATCAAATAACTTTCTGATTTCTTTTTCATTGAAATAATGGTGTTTTACTCCTTCTTCCCAGCCGAAGTTATGAATAAAAGTTCCTTCTTCAACCAGTTCTCCGTGCCCAAATGAATCAGACTTAGTCGATATTAGATTACATAAAAATAAACCGCCCGGGAGAAGTTGATCGAATGCAAGATCAACTGCTTGTTGTATATTACTGAGAGTGTTATGATGCAGGGCGGCCCAACTGAATACGCCGTGAAATTGCTTATCGTTCCAGGGGAAAGAAGTCATATCAGCAA
>DAOVMD010000205.1 GCA_030630935.1 Candidatus Mcinerneyibacteriota bacterium
CTTTCATTTTTTTTTTAGTTCTCGTTAGTTTTTTAATAGGGAACCCAACGTGGTTCCTTACTCTTAAGTTCTCCCGATACGCTTCTCTATCGCTTCGCTATACGGGATTTCCTCCCTTTGGTCGTCAACCTGCTATTCTCAAGCAACTTCGTTTCTTGAACAGAGAGCTGAGAGCAGAGAATAGAGAGCAGTTGTTTTACAGATTAAAGCATCGTAATCTCTAAAGCAAAAACATTATTCACTTTTCATTGTTCATTATTCATTGCAGAGCGAAGCGATGCTATAGTCCATTACGTGTTTTTTAAAGTCTCCCGATGTAAAAATCGGGATTTCCTCTCTTCGGTCGTCAACCTGCTGAAGAAACATTTTTTTTGTTCTTTATTTTTATATTTAAATAAGTTCTTGTCAGTTCACTATTATTTATTTTTAGTTTTTTAGATTGAGGATATAGGTCTGTTTGTGAGGAGTAAATATTAACATATTGATATTGTAATATTTAAAAACAAAAAAACTTGACATTTCTAAATATTTATAGTATAATCATACTATTATGTTATTTGGGCCCATAGCTCAGTTGGCAGAGCCACCGGCTCATAACCGGTAGGTCCCTGGTTCGATCCCAGGTGGGCCCACCAAAATTCAGGAGTTAAGTGATGTGAAGTCATTTAAAATACTAATTTTAAAACGGATTCTAATACAGCCATTAAAAAAAATGGTTTATTTAATGATAAAGGAGTGTACCTCAATATAAGAAGTACACTCTTTTTTTTTGTAAAAATCAATCAAGGAGATGATGATGAAAAAGCAAATAATGATTATGAAGGAACTGCAGCTCAACGACAATAAGATTTCGATTCTTACTAAGGAGATTAATAAGCTTACAACAGAGATATCAAATTTAAAGAATGAGTTTGAGAGAAAGACTAACGATTTCCAGCAGAAGGAAGAGGAGAAGAAAGATTCTATAAAAGAAAGGCACCAGCTAGAGCTTGATGTAGATGTTTTTGATAATAAGATTATAAAATTAAAAGATCAACAATTTAATGTAAAAACCAATAAAGAATATACATCATTATTAGAGGAGGTGGATAATTATAATGAAGAGAAGAACCATGTTGAAGATGCTATCCTTGCTAAGATGGAGCAGCTTGACGAGATTGAGCAGGTTTTGAAGAAATTAAAAAATGAACTTGTGGAAGATGAGAAAATTCTTTCGACAGATGTTGTAGATAAAGAAAAGGAAATCAAACTTTCGCAAGAAGAGATCACAAGATTAGAAGACCGAAAAAAAGTTTTATTAGACAGTTTCAAGCAGGATTTCAAGGCTTCATATAATGCAGCATTTAAAAAATATAAAGGTGAGGCAGTTGTTTTAATTAAAAAACAGATTTGTCAAGGTTGTTTTATGACCCTTCCTCCCCAGATTATTAATGAAGTATTAATGGGAGAGAAAGTAATAATCTGTGAAAATTGCGGACGAATTCTCATTAGTGATTTTGCTCTTGAGGAAGATGAAACAAAGTAGTTTCGCTTCGCTACACACAAAAAAAAGTAAAAAAAATTTTAACAGGGACTTTTACAAGACATGTAATGAACTTACTTATATTGTTTATATTTGCTTAGAGCATTTAGTGCTTGAAGGATTTAATGAATGCAAAAATAATATTTCTTTAGCAGGTTGACGACCGAAGGTAAGTGATCCCACTCGCTCCGAAGTGAATCCGGAGTAAACTGCGTGCATCTGGAGAACTGACGAGAACTTAAAAAAACAAAAGAAAAAAAATTAACATGGACTTTTACGAGACTTGTAACTGTTTTTTATTATGATATATATATTTAGAGCGAATGATACTTAAGAATGCAACTGAATTTGGAATACAACACTTGTGCATATTTGTGATCTTGTGCCTTGTGCTCTTCAACACTTGACAACGTAGTTGTCTTTCATCTGTAAAACGACTGTTCTCTGCTCTCTGTTCTCTGCTCTTCATGAGATGAATTGTTTTCATCAGAATCAAAAATGATTTAAATGAACTTAACAATGAATCGATTTTATATATTTCTTTATTAGTTTTGCCAAATCTTTGTTAATCCCTTTAATTTCTGTAATTTCATCAATATCTGCATCAGCAATTTTCTTAATATCTTTAAATTTCTTTAGTAAAGCTTTAGTTTTTTTTGGGCCAATTCCAGGGATTTCATTGAAAATTGATTTTAAACTTGATTTTCTACGTAGTTTCTTATGATAAGTAATTGCAAATCTATGTGCTTCATCCCTGATACGTTGAAGAAGTTTCAATGCAGGAGATGATTTCTGGAGAACTAAAGGTGCTTTTTTCCCGGGGGAAAAAATTAATTCATCTTTTTTCGCCAAACTTATTATAAATAATGACTCCAACCCTAAATTATTAAGAGATTTCTTAGCTGATGACAACTGACCGGGACCTCCATCAATCATAACAATATCGGGAAGGTCTCTTTTTTCTTTAAGTAATCTTGAATATCTTCGAAAGACAACTTCCTCAATCATTTGAAAGTCATCCTGATGATCAACTGTTTTAATTTTAAAATGTCGATAATTCTTTTTATCCGGATAAGCATCTATAAACCTTACTTCTGAAGCAACTGCGAAGAAATCACCCAGGTTCGAAATATCAAAACATTCGATAATTCTCGGTATCTTGGGGAGTTTTAGGACATCTTTCAAAATTATTAAACCAACTTTATGCTCCTGAACAACTTTTTTATATAAGTTTACTGCTGAATTTTCCTTTACTAAGTCGAGGAGCCTTTTATATTTTCCCTTTTTAGGGATTTTAATTTTTACTCTTTTATTTATACGACCGGTTAAAAATTCAATAATTTTCTTCTTACCTGGTATAACTATTGGAATCTGGATAATAGGGGGGATATTAATGTTTTCCATCTGGTAGTATCGAAACAGAAACTCTTCTAATAACTCCTTTTCAGGGAATCCGGCTTTATTATCATAAACATGGTTCATTTTTGTTAAAAGTTTCCCTTGCCTGAATGAGAATACATCAAATGAAATAAATTGTTCTTTTGTATAGAAATTGATTATATCATAGTCTGTATCCCCAGGGATAAGCATTAATTGCTTAGTTTGAATATGCTTAATATTTTGAATTCTATCACGTATTACTGCAGCTTCTTCAAAATCCTGTTCTTCTGACAGAAGGAACATCTTTTTCTTGAGATCACTAATTACATTCTTGCTCTTACCTTTTAAAATTAAAATTACTTCATTAATTGATTCTTTATATTCCTCTTCTGAAATCGCGCCTATGCACATTCCTGAGCATTTTCCCATATTAAAATAAATACAGGCTCGATCAATTTTTTCAATACTCTTTCTACATCTCTTTAATTTGTAAATATCTTCAAGGTACCTGATAACATCCTTGGAAATTGCAGCCGGGAATGGACCGAATAATCTAATATGTGGTAATTTCTTACCCGGTTTTCTTGTAATAATTATACGCGGGAATCGTTTAGTTAAATTTATTTTGATATAAGGAAAAGTCTTATCATCTTTTAAGTCAATATTATATTTTGGCTGGTGCTTTTTAATAAGGACATTTTCGAGAATGATAGCTTCGTTTTCATTATTTGTAATTATAAAATCAATGGAATCTATGTGTTTAACTAAGAAATTAGTCTTGTAATCCTTTATATTTTCCTTGAAATAACTTTTGACACGGTTCTTAAGGGATTTTGCTTTACCTATATAAATTATTTTATTATTTTCATTCCGGAAAAAATAAACACCAGGTGAATTTGGGAGTAGTTTTAACGATTCAGCAATTGAAGTATTCACTTTTCTCTAATCATAGTGAAGGTATTTACACCATCAGTAATTAACTTTACTGTTCCATTTTCATCAGCTCTGTATATATCAATATGATAATCAGCTAATTGAGTCAAGGCCTGGTCATGTGGGTGACCATAAGGATTATTTGCACCACAGGGGATATAACAGGCAACTGCCTTTAATTTACTGAGGAAAGCCCGTGTAGTTCCGTTATAAGAACCATGATGACCTACTTTATAAACTGTAGACCGAAGGTCATTGGGATAGTACTGAATCATTTTATCTATTGCAACCGTTTCTGCATCACCCGAGAAGATTGCAGTGAAATTTTTATAAACCAAGTGATATGTTAATGAACAATCGTTTAAATAATGCCCGGTCTCTGAGGATGACATATTATCTTTACTGTGAATAAGCTTCATTACAAAATCACCACCTGAAAGAGATATTGTAGAACCTAATGCCGGGAAAATATAATTTGCTTCGGTGTGATCACTTACTCCTGAAAGAAAATCAATATAAGCATTTGAAGTGTGTGAGATCATATTATCATAAATATTATCAACTGTAAATGTATTCCCTCCGCCTGCATTTAATATATCTGCAAGACCTCCTATATGGTCTGCATGCGGGTGAGTCAGAATCATATAATGAATATGAGTGATCCCTTCCGAATTGAGATAATTCAATGTCAGGGTCTGCCCGCCGCCATTCCAGGTATCATATCCATAACTGCCATAACCACCGTCAATTATGATATTCTCCCCTGAAGGAGTGATTATTAACTCAGAATCACCGTTCTTGACATCAATATAAACTATCTTTAATAAATCAGTCGAAGGAGTAACAGTCCCGGAATTAAACTTCCAAACATTTGAATATGAAATAGTATCTTCGCGCCTATGTTTTATTCGATAATAATATGTGGTTGAAGAAGTCAGGTCTAAAAATTTAATTGAATGATTCGTAGTCTCGGCATCAA
Organism: Candidatus Mcinerneyibacteriota bacterium; assembly: GCA_030630935.1. Lineage (GTDB taxonomy): Bacteria > AUK180 > AUK180 > JAQVHJ01 > JAQVHJ01 > DAOVMD01. The sequence goes on from DAOVMD010000205.1 coordinate 4,815, forward strand.
TCGAATAGGCAGTATGGTTTAAAAATCCGGAATCGGTTGAATATTGAATAATTGACCTGGATGATAAATCAGTTTTCCAGGTTAAAGTGGAATCGGCATAACTAACACTATAGAAAGCAACAATGTCAGGTTCGGTTGTGAGTTTCTCGTCCTTTGTACAGCTCACAACAAGTAGTAATAATAAAATCGATATAATAATTATAATGATTTTTTTCATTGGCAATACCTCCATTTAACTATTATAACATAAAAATACTAATTTTTCAAATTATATTAAATTCAAAAATATGGAGTGCATCAGGTAAATCTCTGATTTTCCTGATGTAAAGGAATTTATTCCTTTTATATTTCGTTTATAACACTTTAACTATTTAACTATCCTAACTTTTTTTTAACACTTGAACTCAAGTAACATTTGAACTATTGAACACTTAAACTTTGTTAAATCCCTTGACAATAACTCTTTTTTATTATATAATTTGACTGTGCGATTAATCAAGATTTAAAAAGGGGAAATAGATGCTCCTGAATAATAAAAAATCAATTGGGAAAGAAAATAAATGGATAAAAAAGATAATAACAATTACAAAGAGATTGAGAAACGGTTATGGGATATTGCAGATGAGCTGCGGGCAAACTCAAAGCTGAAGGCGTCCGAGTATGCGACACCGGTTCTGGGTTTGATATTTTTAAAGTTTGCAGATTTTAAATTTCAGTATGCTGCTGATAAATTGGCAAAGGAGTTCAAGAAGAAAGGGAAATCTGTTAAACCTAAAAAGCTGCACTTTCAGGCAAAGGGTATTCTGTTTATTCCTGAAGAAGCGAGGTTTTCTAATCTGATTAATATTCCTGAAGGTTCCGATATAGGTAGTGCGGTTAATAACGCAATGAAAGCTGTTGAGGATGAGAATGAGAAATTAAAGGATACTTTACCGAAGAATTTTAATATCCTTGAGAATGATACTTTATTTGCGTTATTGAAACTGATGTCCAGTATTCCTATGGATATTGAGGGTGATGTATTCGGGAAGATTTATGAATATTTCCTGGGTAAGTTTGCTCTTGCTGAGGGGCAGAAGGGCGGGGAGTTCTTTACTCCGACTTCATTGGTCAAGTTAATTGTAGAAGTCATTGAACCATACCACGGCAGGATCCTGGATCCAGCCTGCGGGTCTGGCGGTATGTTTGTACAGAGTGCTGCATTTGTCAAGAGACATAAACATAATCCGAGTAAAGAGATATCAATTTATGGTCAGGAATCGACAAATGAAACGGTTAAGCTTTGTAAATTAA
>DAOVMD010000356.1 GCA_030630935.1 Candidatus Mcinerneyibacteriota bacterium
AGGATTACGACTTATCTTTCCGTCATGGTGTTTAACTTTTGCAGTTTTTGTGCACCCTGCTTCCGGCGGATTCGCTCCGTTTATTTCATTTTCAATTCAAATATAAAATTTTAAGAGTAATTAATTATGACAAAATATAAGAAACTCCCTGAAGAAATCAGAAAGGTGGCAGAGAAGTTTGATGATGCAATAGTCAATAAGGACCTGGACCTTGTTCTCGAGTGCTTTGCTGATGATTGCGAGATTGAACTTCTTGGTTTAACACTTTATGGAAAAGACGGTGCGACGAAATGGTTCTACTGGATGTACAGGCATATTGAATCACTTGAGTTTATCCCTGTTACCATTATGGTGGAAGGCAATACGTTTTTCGAAGAATTCATTGTGAAAGGTATCCTGAGAAACGGTGATGAGTTCTCATCAAAACAATCAGAAATCCTGGTTTATGAAAATTTAAAAGTTAAAAGCCTGCGCCTATACTTCGACCGGCTTGACTTCGCCGACTCTGTCGCCCATGGATTTGCCCAAAAAGCGATCATTAAACAAGTAATTAAGAAATCCCAGGAAGGCCTGGCGTAAGTTTGTAAACGCATTATTAATAAAGTTATTTTTAACGGTCGTAACCTAATATTTAACAAATGGCGCGAATAACATATGACGAATTACAACATATTAAAAACCCATAGATTCCCGACCTGTCTGGACTTAGGCTTTTTGAAGACTTTGTTAAAACCGACAAATACGGGAGTTCATTTATAAGATGATTTACTATAAATCAGTTCTTTGACATATTAACTTATTTACGATATTGAAAAAAAATTAACTACAGAACACGCTGATCACGCTGAAAAGATAAAGAAAAACCTTTAACCACTGAACACACTGATCACACTGAAAAGATTTAACAGAGATTACATGATTAAAGGGATTATTAAAAGGAATAGAAAAAAATAATTAGAGAACTTTTCAGCATAAGATAATATTCAAATTTATTATATAGTTATAATCAAATGGGAATTCATCTTTTCTATTCATTTTTTTATCCCCTAATCACGTTGCTGGAATCTTTGATTCCAATCTCTGTTCTCTGTTAAAAATCTGAACTCAATTGTTTTTTCTCCGAGTACCTCGTGTCTGGAGTTTACCCTGAATCTCTACGTAGTTCGGGTTCGGGTTTGTGTTTGAGACGTTATTGATAAGATACTCCTGTTTACAGGAGCAAACTCAAAATGATTACTCAAACAGTTGTTTTCGAAGAAAACAATGGTGTTCAGCGTGTTCAGTAGTTAATTTTTTATTTGTTTAACCTTATAAGGAGGAGTTATGAGACTAGCAAGTTTAATGATTATCCCAATACTGGGGCTATTAGCCCTTGGTGGGAGTGTAGAAGCCAGTAAAATTATTGAAGGACGGTACTGGTACTTCATTGATAATATTTCCATTGAAAAGGATAAGGAGCAGGAGATTTTGTTCTGGGCGGCATTACCAATAAACCATCTTGGCCAAGAATCAGAGATATTAGAGATTTATCCTGAGCCAGTAGAAGTGATTGAAGACGATTTCAATGGAAACCGTGTTGTATTCTGGAAGATCAATGACATTGGTGATAAAAAGACTCTTTATTTCTATTATGACTTTAAAGTAACTGCTTCAGAAGTTAATACTAATATTGATCCTGAAAAAGTAAAGAGATATAAGAAGAACAAGGAATATAAAAGATACACCAAGAGTGAGCCCTGGATTGAAATATCAGATGACGTAAAAAAGAAGGCGTTAGAAATTGTCGGGAAAGAAAAGAATCCATATAAAAAGGCCAAGCTTATTTATGACTGGGTTCTTTCAAATATGACGTATGAATATCCTGACATTACAAAGAGAGGCGCAAAGAATTCATTTAAATCTCTGAAGGGAGACTGCGGAGAGTTCAGTGTGGTCTTTGCTGCATTATGCAGAGCTGTTGCGATACCAGTAAGGACTGTTACCTGTGTTTGGGAAAAAGGTGCCGGGCACCAGTGGGCTGAAATTTTAATTCCACCATATGGCTGGATTCCGGTTGATACTTCAATCGGCCAGGTTTTAATGCCCGACCAGAAAGTTTTCCCGGAAGAAGATGCAAAAAAAATCATTAAAGAAATTGGGATACCGGAAAGAAATCCTGATTATCTTTTTGGTAACCTTTACCCGAATAGAATAATCGTTGCAATTGGTAATAATATCGAACTATTTTCAAAAAACACCCGGATTAAAAGAACCTTTAAATTTCTTCAACCCGGGGGCACAACTGCATACCCTGCAGCAATTGAATTAAAAGGTTTTTCAAACACCACAGTTCACGGGGGGTTCTTTCTTTATGGAGATGAAAGAGGTGATTTAAAGATGGCAAAAGAAAAGTCAATAATGGTTTTAGCTGCCGTTTACTTACAAACTGGAGATTTTAAGAAAGCCGAGGTTGGATTAAAAAAATCCCTTGAGAAAAAACCGAATAGTCCACAAGCATGGCTTCAACTTGGACAGGTTTATCTTAATACAGAGAGAGTAGATGAAGCAATTAAGGCATTTAAAAAATGCCTGGACTCCCCGGGCGGGAGTACAAAACCTGTAATCGATGTTTGGGCTCATAATTTATTAGGGTTATCTTACTCACTCAAAGGTGAGAAGAAACTTGCGGAGAAGGAGTTTCAATGGGTGATCAATTCCGGTATAGATTACAACGGTTCACAAAAGTTTGCTTTAGACAACAAGGAAAAATTAAAAAATAAGTAAAGATGAATAATGGGTCTTAGAGACCCTTTGCTTATGCGTAATAATGGTACATGAAATAATATAAAAGTATTAACATCATCACGTTCCAGTTTGGAACGTGACATGATTGAAGACAATAATCTTTTTATATTATGTATAACAATGCTTTTATCTATAAAACAACTGTTCTCAGTTCTCTGCTCTCTGTTCAAGCAACGAAGTTGCTTGAGAATGGGATTGACGGGATGAAAAAAAAGTATAAGAAAAAAATTATACCAATATCATTTGGATATAGATGAAGGCACCTTGTTCATTTTTTAAATATTAAGAAAAACACACAATATTAGAAATTCAAAAATTGAATATACCAATAAAAACAACATTTCACTTTTAAGTTTATTTAAAATTGTTATAGTATCAAAGAATTCTTCTTTTGAAGAGTTTATATATTTCCTTAGATATTTAAAGTTGACATAACTAAATTCACTAAGTGGAAATGTTTTTTTAATAATATCATAAGAATTTGGAATTTCATCTTCAATTGCATATCGTAATAATATTTGAAGTTTTATTATTCTAAGCAAAATAATACCAAACATCAACGTAACAAATATTCCAAAAATAAATCTAATAAGGCTAATTACATTTAAATCGTTTATAAAAACAATAAGTATAATAAAGATAGAATTAAAAAATAGTAACATGGAAATAAATTTATAATGCTTATTTCTAAAATAATTCTTTTTCATAATATTCTTCATTTCTTTTTTCATCTAATGGATCTTCTTTAATTGTCTGTCCATATTAATATTATAATGGAAAAATACTAAAAAGTCAATAGGTTTTATAGTAGAAGTTTCCCAGTTTCTTTGCATCACGAGCTGAGCATGTGATGCACTCCATAAAATAGCGCACTGTAATAATTAATGCAAAAACAATTATAAATTACTAATTATCAATGGTTATTGGCAAGATAAAAGGAGACCGGTAAATGGTTGACTTTTATGAATAAAATTCAATATTAATATACGTAGATTACTGAAAATAGATCGTTTTGATTTTATTTTTTATCCCGTAGGGATAAAGTGATAGTAGCCCAGCAATTCATTGCTGGGTTAAAATGCAAAAAAACAGAAC
>DAOVMD010000363.1 GCA_030630935.1 Candidatus Mcinerneyibacteriota bacterium
ATTAAATATTACCAGTACTTTTTGCGGCGGATCTTGTTTTATTTCCAGGTCAATATTCTTTTCCAGGAGCTGTTTATATTCACGGGGTTTTATTATTAGGAGGTTAGAGTAATCGGGGCAAACCCCGCAATCTTCGCAATGTTCCCTGCATGATAAAGTTTTTAAACCCTGGCTTGCCTTTTTATCTTCCTCGATTAAATATTCCTTTTTAATCCCGGAATCAATAATGTCCCAGGGTAATTTGTCATTATGATTTAAGTGTTTAGATGCAATTGCTTCCAGGTTAAGGTCGTGAGTTTCCGCCGCATCCAGCCAGAATTGATAGTTAAAAGAATCTCTCCAAGAATCAAATTTTGCACCGTTCTTATACGCATCCACAATCACTTTACTTAAACTTCTATCTCCCCTTGTTAATACCGTTTCAATTATTGAATATTCATAATTATTAAATGAGAACTTTACTTTTTTATTCTTTGACAGATTTTTAATAAGAATATTTCTTGCATTTTTCATATGGTCATAAGAAGCTAATGGATGCCACTGAAATGGAGTAAAAGGTTTAGGGATAAAATTAGAGAATGCAATTGAGATTCTCTGTCGATTCCTTGTGATATTTAAAATTTCATGGATTAAAGTAATGATTGCTTCGATATCTTCTTCAGTTTCGTAGGGTAATCCAAGCATGAAATATAATTTAATATGTTTCCACCCGAGTTTACTCACAGTTTCTATTGTTTTAAAGATATCGTCTTCTGTTAGGTTTTTATTGATAATATCCCTTAATCTTTGTGAACCTGCTTCGGGGGCAAAAGTTAACCCGGGTTTCCTGATAGTAGTAAGTTTTTCAAGAATCTCTTTACTGAGTTTATCCAGCCTGAGAGATGGTAGGGATGGTGAGACCTTCTTCTCCTTAAAGGTATCAATTGATCTTGAAATAACCTCATCAATTCCGGAAAAGAATCCTGAATTTAAAGAGGAGAAACTAACTTCCTTGAATCCTGAATTCTTAATGATTTCAAATGCATTTTCAAGAATGTTATCTACACTCTTTTCCCGGGTAGGCCTATAAATAAACCCGGCCATGCAAAATCTGCAGCCTTGTGAACAGCCCCGCATAATTTCTACCTGGCCACGGTTATGAATAGCCTCAGTAAAAGGTGTTGGGAAAACAACCGGTGATGCTGATTCAGCGAAATCTTTATAAAATGCTTTTTTTATTTTATCAGGAACTCTATTGTTATCCGGTGATGATAAATAGAAAGAATTTTCTTTTTCAACTTTATAAAACTTTGGAACATAAACTCCTTCCAGGAGAGCAAACTTTTCGAGGATATGATTTTTCCCTTTCCCTTTTTCGGTAATAGAGATATTAATTAATTTACGGAATATATCTTCACCCTCCCCAACTACAATGACGTCAAAAAAATCTGCGACAGGTTCCGGATTAAAAGCTGAAGGACCTCCACCGAAGATTATGGGGAAATTTTCATTTCGTTCCCTGCTGAAGAATGGAATTTGTGCAAGATCAAGCATGTATAGAATATTTGAGAATGTTAATTCATGCGGTAGAGTAATCCCTAAAATATCGAAGTTTTTAATAGGAATCTTGGATTCAAGTGAGAAAAGCGGGATGCCATTTCTTTTTAGAATCTCACCAAAATCATACCATGGTGTGAATACCCTTTCACAGAGTGCATCATGGCGATTATTGATTAATTCATAAAATATTTTCACTGCGAGATTTGACATACCAATCTCATAAATATCCGGGTATGCGAAAACAACCTTACAGATATCATCATCAAATTTCTTTTTTGTGGAATTTAATTCATTGCCCAGGTATCGTTGTGGTTTTTCAACTCTGCTGATGAGTTCAATGAAGGTTTTTTCGTCAATACTATTCATATTATTTTTATTGCGAATTCCATTTTAGAAATGCGAAAATAAACGAATCGATATTCCCATCCATAATTGAAGAAACATTCCCCGTCTCTAAATTAGTTCTGTGATCTTTTATCATTGAATAGGGGTGGAATACATATGACCTGATCTGATTACCCCAGCCAATCTCCGTTTTCTCAGCGTGTTTCTTCTTAATTTCTTCTTCTTTAATTTGTTTGAAATGATTATATAATCTTGACCGTAGAATTTTCATTGCAACTGCTTTATTCTGATGCTGCGATCTTTCATTCTGGCATTGAGCAACTATTTTTGTCGGGATATGCGTGACTCGAACTGCTGAATCGGTAACATTTACATGCTGTCCCCCGGCACTGGAAGAACGGTATGTATCAATTCGAAGGTCCTTGTCGTTAATCTCAACTTCAATCTCATCTTCAATCTCGGGGAGAACATAGACTGATGCAAAAGATGTATGCCTTCTTTTATTTGAATCAAATGGAGAGATTCTTACTAACCTGTGAATTCCAATCTCACCTTTTAAATAACCATAAGCATAATCTCCTTCAATAAGAATATCAACACTTTTTATCCCTGCTCCATCTCCAGGCTGAAGATCAGTTATTGTCGCTTTAAAATCCTTGAGATCAGTCCACCTGATGTACATTCGTAAAAGCATGTTTGCCCAATCACAGGATTCGGTTCCCCCGGCACCAGGATGAATAGTTAAGATTGCCGAAGCTTTATCCTCAGCTGCACCAAGGTATGTTGAAAATTCCAAATCATTAACTTTTGATTGAAATATTTTTAACTTCTGTTTAAATTCACCTGCGAGCTCCGGATCTTTTTCATCTGCTAAAATTTCAATTAATATGGTGAGTTCATCCAGTATAGATTTGATATCTGTAATCTTCTTTATTTTATTTGTACAAAACTTAACTTGTTTTAAAATTCTGTTTGCTTTTTTAGTGTCATTCCAGAATTCCTGAGCGGTTGTTAATTTCTGAAGATTCTCAAGAGTTTTTTGCGTCTCTTCAATCTTAAGGATACTCCTCAGCTCTTTAAATTTTTCAGTTATTTCATTGAATTCATCTAAGAGTTCCGATTCAAGCATTTTTTACCAACTTTGTTTTTTTGTTAATTTTAATTATATCATAAGAATCATCAGATGTCAAGATTCGATTAACTCTGTTAATCGAATAGAGAACAACTTCGCTTCGCTCAAACTTTTTTTTCACCGCAGAGGACGCAGAGGACGCAGAGAAAAACTCGCTTCGCTTAAACTTTTTTAAATTGACAGAGAACTGACGAGAACAAAAACAAAAAATTTAACTACTGAACACACTAAACACGCCGCAAAAAAAAAAGGGAAAAAGTATTTAACATAGATTACATGATTAATATGATTATTAAAATAAATAGAATAAAAGCGAGATGGATTGCTTTTTAACTCAAAACTAAATCTAAACTAATTTTATAATTATGATTAAATAAACATTTATATTTCTATTCATTTTTTTATCACATATAATCATGCTTTCGGAATCGTTGATTCCAATCTCTGTTAAATATCTATATTTTTTACATTCAGTTGTTTTATTAAGTATCTCTAACTTTAAACAAAAGCATTGTGATAATTAATGCTAATCGGATTATCAATTAATAATTATCAATGGTTATTGGCAAGATAAAAGGAGACCGGTAAACGGTTGACTTTTATGAATAAAATTCAATATTAATATACGTAGATTATTAAAAAAGACCATTTTGATTGTATTTTTTATCCCGTAGGGATAAAGTGATAGTATCCCATCAATTCATTGCTGGTTTAAAATGCAAAAAAACAGAAC
>DAOVMD010000102.1 GCA_030630935.1 Candidatus Mcinerneyibacteriota bacterium
AGTTCGTTTTTCGAATCTCTGGTTTTTGTTCCGGAATTTTTGTTTTCTCTTTAATTATTCCCATAAGTTATCTCCAGGATATTAATCATTTAAACTTTTTTTAAGTCGTTTATTATATTCTTCAAGGGCAATCTTTTCTTCATCTGTATAAATTTTTTGACGCTTCATTAATTCATCAAAATCAACTTTATGACCGTCAAAATCAGGACCATCAACACAAGCAAATTTGGTTTTGCCCCCGATTGAAACTCTACAGGCACCGCACATCCCTGTACCATCAACCATGATCGGGTTCAAACTGACGATAGTCGGGATATTAAATTCCTTTGTAACTTTTACTACCATCTTCATCATGATAACCGGGCCAATCGCAACACATAGATCCAGTTTGTTACCTGAATCAATTAGTTCACGAAGAGCATCAGTTACAAAACCTTTCTTACCATAACTCCCGTCATCAGTGGTAATAATAAACTCGTCACTGACCTGTTTCATTTCGTCTTCCATTATTAATAAAGATTTGTTCCTTGCTCCAATAACCGAGATGACTTTGTTCCCAACTTCTTTCAATTTCTTGGCAATTGGATAGACCGGAGCAACTCCAATCCCGCCGCCTATACAGACAACCGTACCGTAGTTCTTAATATGAGTTGGTTTGCCAAGAGGACCAATTACATCAAGTATAATATCTCCTTCTTCAAGTTTCCCAAGTTCTAAGGTTGATTTCCCAACTTCCTGAAAAATAATTGTGAGTGTCTTCTCATCCCTGTTAAAATCTGCAATCGTTAAAGGAATCCGTTCAGAATATTCCTTTGTACGAGTAATAATAAATTCTCCGGGTTGACAATGTTTAGTAATTAAGGGTTCATATAAAACAAACTTCTTAATGTCTTCTGAATAAGTTTCCTTCTTAATGATTTGATGTTCTTGCATTCTATGCTCCCTCATATTTTAAAATTTCAAAAGCGGGGAAAAAATATGCAATCTCCGATTCTGCAGACTCCGGGGAGTCTGATGCGTGAACTGAGTTCCGGGTTACATCTAATGCCCATTTCCCTCGAATTGTAGTCTCTGTTGCTTCCTTTGGGTCAGTCAGCCCATTGATCTCACGAATCTTCTTTATTGCATCATTACCGCCAAGTACCATTGCAATCGTCGGGGCTGAGACCATAAAGTTAATTAACCTTTGAAAAAATTCCTTGCCTTTATGAACATGGTAAAAACCTTCTGCGATATCCCTATCCATTTGAATGATCTTAATTGAACATAAATCAAGACCAGCCTTTTCATAAGTAGAGATTATCTCACCACATAATTTACGGCGTATTGCATCAGGCTTAATTAAAACTAATGAATATCGATACATACCACTGTCCTCTATTTTTTAAGAGCCTTTTTCCCCTCTTCAAATCCTCGATCAAAGGCTTTTAAGTTAGCTTCTTCAAATCTTTTCCTAAAATGTTCTGAAATTACTGTCTTTATTGAGTCCGGTTTTAGAAGATCGGATATCGCACAGAAATAACCCAGCATAAGAAGGTTTGTTGCGATTGGATTCTTTAATTCTTCCCGGGCAATCTTGGCAAAATTAGATTTGAAAACAGTTCCTTCTTTTCTTGGTTCAAAGTGTATACTGGAATCAATTATCAATGTTCCCGAAGAAGTTAGATCATCCAAATATCTTGATGTTGCTTCTTCAGAAAGGAGAATTAAGTAATTCGCTTTTCTAACCTTTGTATAATAAATCACTTCATCACTTATTATTAAATCAGTTTTTGAAGCACCGCCACGAGCTTCAGGACCGTAACTCTGAGTCTGGGCAACATTCTTTCCTTCTAATAATGCAAAGGCGTTCCCTAAAATATACCCTGAAGTTAGAATACCCTGACCGCCTTTTCCGGCAATCCTAATCTCAATCTGTTTACTCATATTAACCCTCTCTATTTAAAAGTGAATTAACTATATTTTGGTAACTTTCAATATATTCCGGGATATCATCTCTCTCAACAAAAATTCCGGTAACAATATCATCCGGGTCAATCGATTCAGGGGATTCAGAACTTAACTTTTTAAACTTAGCTTTTGAAATGGAGTGGTCTTTAAACCATTTCATCATTGCAACACCGTCTTTAAGTTCATTCTTTCTACCATAACAAGTGGGACATTGAGTCATAGCTTCAATAATTGCAATACCTTTATGCTGGAAACCCTTATAAATATAATTTTCAAGAGCAGCTGCATGAAATGCCGTGGAACGTGCTACAAAAGTTGCACCTGCAGCCTCAGCAACTTTACTAATATCAAAAGGTCTGTCAATATTACCAAAAGGTGTGGTAACACTATAAGCTTCACTTGGAGTAGTTGGAGAGTACTGACCCCCTGTCATCCCGTATATATTATTATTGAAAAGGATAACAGTCAAATCAATATTCCTCCTGCAGACATGAATGAAATGGTTACCGCCAATTGCCGTACCGTCACCGTCACCTGTAATTACAATCACTTTTAGTTTAGGGTTACCTAACTTAACTCCTGTGGCGAAAGGAATTGCTCTGCCGTGTAAAGTATGAAGGGTGTGAAAATCCAGATATGCCGGAGCTCGGGAAGAACAACCAATGCCTGAAACCATTACAATTTCATCCTTTGTCCAACCAGTTTTCGCAATTGCACGGACAAGAGCTGTTAGAACTATTCCATGACCACAACCCGGACACCAAACATTAGGAAAATCCATCTCCTTTCTTAAATACTTTAAAACAATATTTTCCTTTGTCATTTTACCCCTCTCAAGGTTTTTTCGATTATCTCATCAGGAGTAATCATATACCCATCTATCCTGTTTACCCCAATAAGTTTTTCCTTTGCATTAATTATTTGTTTTTCAAGTTCACCACGCAGCTGACCAAGACTCATCTCAGGAACAACAATCTCTTTCATTGAATTGAATTCATCAATCTTTGCATAAGGAAATGGCCAAACCGTTACTAACTGAAAAACACCGACCTTTTTGCCATGTTTCTTCCTCAAGATATCTGCAGCTGAAATTGCTGAACGAGTTGTGGAACCGTATGCTACAATCACAATTTCAGCATCTTCCATAAAAAATTCATTGTAAATAGAGATCTTATCCAAATTTTTATTTATCTTATCGTGGAGACGTTCTGAAAGTTTGATTACAGTTTCAGAACTAAAAGACGGAAGACCATGCCTATTATGCGCAAGACCGGTTATATGATACCTGTAACCGGTTCCGTAGGATGCTAGAGGCGGAACCAATTTATCTCCATCTTTGTAAACCGTGTACTCCTCAGGTGGAACTTGAGGTTTCTCTCGGTTGATGATTTCAACTTCCGTTTCATCATAAATCCTGACCTTCTCCCGGAGATGACCAATAATTTCGTCCATAAGAAAAATTACAGGAGTTCTGAATTCCTCCGCAAGATTAAATGCGGTAATTGTATATTTAAAACACTCTTGAACACTCGATGGAGATAATACAATTATTGGATGTTCCCCGTGAGTTCCCCAACGCGATTGCATTAAATCTGCCTGGCTCGCCATAGTTGGAAGACCGGTTGAAGGTCCACCACGTTGAACATTTACAACAACACAAGGTATCTCTGTAAATGAAGCAAATCCAAGTGTCTCCTGCTTTAGTGAAAAACCGGGACCCGAAGTGGCCGTAATAGTTTTATGACCAGTCAATGCTGCTCCTACAATTACTCCCATTGCTCCAATTTCATCTTCCATCTGAAGAAAAACCCCGCCTAATTTCGGGAGCTCTCTTGAGAATGCTTCCGCAATCTCAGAAGATGGTGTAATAGGATAACCAGAGAAAAATCTACAACCGGCAACTAAAGCCCCTTCCACTACCGCCTCATTACCTAGGATAAATTTCTCTTGCATAGTTTTCTACTCTCCACTAATTTTTTTGATTAGGTCTAACTCTTCCGGATCAAGAATAATTGCAAAGTCCGGACAGTACGTAACACATAACCCACACTCAATACAATCTTCAGGTCTGAGAACTTCTGACTTACCAAATTCATCCTCACCAAAAACATCTTTAGGACAAAATTCTATACAAAGTCCACAACCTTTACAGAGCTTCTTACTGACATAAACAAATTTCTCAATTTTTTCCATGTCTTCACCTTTTTAAAAAATTATTTGGGTATATTAACATAATTTGTAAAAAAATTCAAGTTTTTTCTTATAATAATTATATATTATTTTAAAGACTATAATTTAACTAATATGCAATTAAAATAAAGAGCATAGAACAGACCCAGAATCACACACTTCGTTAGGGTATCTGGGCTCTGGAACAGTCGTTTTATAGAGAGCAGAAAACAGAAAGCAGTCGTTTAGTAGAGAGAAAAAAGTAAAGTACGTCTCGTTAATAAAACTTAAACTCTTGAACTATTGAACCATAGACGTGCCGTGGCACGTCTCTACAATAACACTTGAACGTTTTTTCAACACTTTAACTATTGAACTATCAAAGCTTGTTTAACATTTGAACGGTTTTTTAACACTTAAACTATTAAACACTTTAACTCTTTTTGTAATTTATTATAAAGGAGGATTTCTCTTTTTGTAAATACTTTTCACATAAGTCAGGAGGTAATTTCCCGGTTATTTCTGAAATTCGATTTTTTAAATTCTCAATTACAGGTGATATTTCTGAAATATTTCCAACTTCTATTAATGATTTAATTAAGTAATAACCTACAGATATTAAATCTTCAAAATCAGATTTCGCCAATTTATCTTCATAATAATTTTTAAAGAATTCAAAAGCTTTTTGAAACTCTCCCTTAATAAAATCAAGTCGGGCATTGCAATATTCAATTATTTTTTCATTCTCAAAATATTTACTTTTCTTAATCTTTTTTAATATTTGATTTACTTTTTTCACATTACCCATTTCCAGGTAACAATCGATGAGATCAATATCTATACCTGCTGCTAATCTTTTACTGCCTAAAATTGTAAAGATATTTTTTGCAGTTGTAAATTTTTCAATTGCATTTTTAAAGTCCTTTTTTACCAATGCAATCCTTGCTAATCCTGCAGTTCCATATCCATTTCCTAATTTATTTTCAATCTCTGCGTTAATTGACAGGTATTCCCTATAAGCATTTTCAGAACCTTTCAGGTCATTACAGAATAGCAGAATTCCCCCGATATTATTTAATGTAATTGCTACTCCCAATCTCTCCCCTACTTGCTTAGAAATATCGCCAGATTTATTATAGCAATCAATTGCATCACCATATTCTCCCAGGCTGTCATAAGTAGTTCCCATGTTATTATAACAAGCTTCCAGGTAAAGATACTTATCCTTTTCAATGTATATTGATTCAATTTTTTTATAGTACTCGAGCGCTTTTTCATTATCTCCAATCTCACCATAATAAACCCCGAGTAAATTGTATACATGAGACTTTAAATTATCAGATTTCTCAATTGAAATTGATTCATCACAATTCGGTAGGAGTTCTAATGAAGTATGCGTGAAATCTTTAAATTTTACATTATCCCCCTGAAGATAATGTATCCATGCAAAAGAATTATGAATTCTTATCTTATCATAATTTGACTTAGGATCAAGAAACTGTTCAGCCTTCCCATAGTAGTCAAGAGCTGCGGAATAATCGCTTTTTTTCTGGTATGAATCCCCAATACTTTGATAAATATCGAAGAAATACAATGCAGAATCTTCCATCTCTAACAACTCATTATATATCTTGAGAGCTTTAGAATTATCACCAATAGTTGAATAAACTCCTGCCATGTTAAAATATGCTTTATAGAATGTTTCAAAATCTAGATTCTTTTTAAAGTCTACAACTTTTTTAAATGAATTAAGAGCTTCTTTATTTGAGCTTTTTTCTTTTTGAGAAAGTCCTAATTTTAAATAATATTCACCTGCTTTATCAAATATCTGTGCGTGTTCAAAATGATAAGCAAGGAGATTAAGAAAACGCTCTGATTTATTTGTTTGCTTTTCCAGTAACTTAGCAATGTTTTTATGAACTTCTTTTCTGACTTTAACTAAAATCCCATTATAAGCAACTTCTTGAATGAGAATATGTTTAAAGAAATACTCGGAATCATTTAAATATTCCGAATCGAAATTCTTAATTATAAACTCTTTTGATTCAAGATTCTCAAGGGGCTGATCAATGATCATATTAGAGATTGAAGAGAGAATATTATGCCAAAAAATCTTACCGATTATCGCAGCATTCTGAATAATTTTCCGTTCGGGTAACGGGAGCTTATCCAAGCGGGATCGAATGACGCCTTCTACAGATGAAGGGACTTTCAGTTCTTCAACTTTTTTTGTGGTTTTCCACTTGTCACCGGCATGAATGAGAATACCTTCATCAATAAATGATTTAATTATCTCCTCCATGAAAAATGGGTTACCCTCACTATGTTTTGTAATCAATTCCTTGAAATCGACCGGCAGCTTTTCAATTTCTAATATCGTTTCAACTAACAGCATCGAGTTCCTGCTGTCAAGTTCTTTTAGTAAGATATTTTTATAATTTTCAAAGCTGTTTAATTCATTAAAAAGTATCTTACCCTTTTCATTCTCCTTTATCTCTGCTCTCGAAATAAAGATAAAACAAACAGGTTGATCTTTTAAATTTCGGAGAAGGTAACTTATTAAATCAACCGATGATGAATCTATCCAGTGAAAATCTTCTATTATAAAAAGAATAGTATGATCCCTCAATTGTTTTCTCATGATTCTCTCAAAAATGAAAAATAACATCTGCTGAATTTTATTCTGAGGAATATTTAACTCATCAATTTCAATTATTCCAAATAAATTTAAGAAGATGGAATGTATATCGATAGAACTAAAAGTATCCTCACCAAAATCCTTCCTTAAAACATTTTTAATCTTAGCTGCGATTGAATAATTATCATCATCTACTTTAATATCAAATAATTTCCGTAGAATTTCAAGTATAGGCCAGTAAGCAAAACTCTTACCGTAAGGAAGACAGCGTCCCTTCATGATTTGAAGTTTCTTAAAACTCTTTATATCTCTCTCAAATTCCTCAAATAACCTGGACTTCCCGATTCCAGCTTCACCTAAGATTGAAATGATATTAAATGATTTTCCTATATATGTTGACTCAAAACTTCCCTTTAGTTCAGCTAACTCCTTCTTCCTGCCAATCATGGGTTGGTAGATACCCTCTACACCGCGAATACGACCACGTTTCTCTTTTAGACCATCGACTCGATATCCATCAACAAGTAGATCTGATGTAATTTGTACTTTATCTGCAGCTAATGAAAAATTAAAAATCCCCTTCGTCTGTTTGAAAATACTTGTACTAACCAAAATTGTGGAAGGTTCTGCATTTGACTCAATCCTTTGAGCTATATTAATTTCATTACCAAAAAAATCAAGGTTATTAACTACCTTACCAACAACTATCTTACCATAATTAATCCCATACCGGAATTTTATATCTAAACCAAGACTTCCATTTAATTTAGTTATCTCCTTCAAGTTTTTTATCGACGCAAGAATCGCACGCTCAGAGTCATTCTCATGAGAAAAAGGATGACCAAATACTGAAAGAATTCCATCACCTATATATTTTACAATCTTACCATCATATAATTCAATATCTTCGTTTATGACTTTATAATACTTTTGAAGAATATTTTTCACCTCTTCAGGATCACGCCGATCACTGAATGATGTGAACCCAACCATATCAATGAATAAAATTGCAACTAATCTGAATTCCTCTTCTTCACTGATAACAAGTAATTTCGAGCCGCAATTACCGCAGAACTTCATACCACCGGGATTATTAAATCCACAACTTTCACATTTCATCTTTACCTTTATTTTTATAAATCAATTTTTTCTCCTATATTTGATTGTATAATAAATTTAACTAAAAATCAAGGTTTTTTTACATAAACTGATATTTTTTTATTTTTTTTAAAAAACTATTGATTTTTCTTATTAAATATGATAAAATACTATATAATATAATAGGAATTTATATGTTATATTTCACTAAACTACAAAAAATCATTATTTCTGTACTCTCATTCTTATTGATTGCAGGAGTAATTACATATGTAATTGTACCCGGAAATTCTGGTGGACCAATCACAAAAGAAGAAATCGCTGAAAAGATTCAAACTCTAAAATCTGAAATTGAAGAATTCGAAACGAAAAATAGTGATAAAAAACTTCCTCCCGAATTTTTTGAATCGAAGAAGAAACTTGACCAGGCTATTAACTCGGTTATTTCAGAAGAAGATTTTGTGATATCTTTTAAGCTCCTTTCAGAAGCTAAGGAGAAGTTTATTGAAACGAAATTAATATTAACCAAACAAGAAGCCCTTGCAAATAAGGAGAAACTAAAAGATAAACCGAAGCCAATTTCCAAACCGAAACCAAAACCTAAGCCAAAGCCAAAACCGGTTACAAAACCAAGACCTGACGACGATGACGGTTCCCCTTATTCCGATAATGATTTTGATGATATCTCTCCTCCTCCTGTTGCCTTGAAAGATTCTGGCACCTCAGATGATATGAGTACTTATGAAGATATGAATAAAAAGGCACTTGAAAAGCGTAATGAAAATAATTCTAATACATCCGATTCAGAGTATAACTATACTCCCATCACCAAGAATAATGACGCCACACCAGAT
>DAOVMD010000284.1 GCA_030630935.1 Candidatus Mcinerneyibacteriota bacterium
CAATATTAATAGAAGTTGAGAAACTAAAAAAGCCCTTTAAAGTTCCATGGTTAAAAAATAAAACTATTGAGATAGTATGGACTCCATAATATTCTATTTTATATGACGATTAAACTACTTGCGAAAATCGGTGTTTAACAGGGAACTGAAGAGAACTAACGAGAACTTAAAAAAGCAAAAAAAAACGAAAAATATTTCACCATGAAGAGTATGAAGAAAAAATAAAAAAAACAATTGCTCTAAACCAAAGCAGTGAAATATTTGTGGTTTTGTTTTTAAATTATTTTATCGAGGCGTGCAATTAATTGCACGTCTCTACAATAACATTTGAACACTTGAACGCATGCGAAGCAAAGCTTGTATCTATAAAACGACTGTTCTCCGTTCTCTGATATCTGCTCTCTGATAAAGCATCAGGTTTGCTTCAGCAGAGATAATTCAGGGAGCATGATATTTTTTATATAGTTTCATTAGTTCATCAAATGTTCCGAGGTCAGTATAGGTTCCGTTTTCAAATATAATTCCCTTACAGTTCAGTTTTGCTTTAATTGCATTATTTAAAATGTCTGCAAAATCAGATTGTCCCTTGATTTCAACAGATTCTTTTAAAAACTCAGTAAATTTCGGTCTCCAAATAATAACTCCCCACATGAATTTAAGTTCTGTTTTTTCCGGTTTATCAACAATAGAAACAATTTTATTGTTATCATCCAATTTAATCATCCCGAATTTTTCCGGAGTTTT
Source organism: Candidatus Mcinerneyibacteriota bacterium (assembly GCA_030630935.1). GTDB lineage: Bacteria > AUK180 > AUK180 > JAQVHJ01 > JAQVHJ01 > DAOVMD01. The sequence goes on from DAOVMD010000284.1 coordinate 745, forward strand.
TGTAGGGAATAGTCCAAGAATAAGGTCGTCATCCTTATTAGATTTCTCTAACATTTTCTTAAAAAGATCTTTTGGTGAGATAATTGTGTCGGCCATACCGAAACAGACAGTTTTTCCTTTTACTAAATGGTATGCTGAATTTAATGCGTCCGCTAATCCCGGAGACGTAGAGTCGTCGTTTTCATTTCTGGATTCTTGAACAGCATACGAGATGTTTGTATTGAATCGTTGACCACTGCCAAAATATCTAATCAACTGGTGTTTGGTTTCGTTAATCACAAGGACAACATGCTTAATCTCTGCTTCTAACATACTTTCAAATATATATTGAGAAACGGGTTTATATTTATTATCATGAATTATGGGAAACAGTTCTTTAGGATATGGTAGTCCTAACCTAACCCCTTTCCCCGCTGCCGGTATTAATCCTATTAATTCTTCCATTTTTTCTCCTTATTGTTAATTAGGTACTGTGAAATGTTTATTCACAGAAACCTGTTATTTATCGAATAATACGATATTTACAGGACTTTCAGCTTCCTCCCCCCCCATTTGCCTGTCTTGATGGAGTTTACAAATAAAAAATTAACCACTGAACATCAAGAACTACGTAGAGTTCCCGACTCCGCACTGAACACGCCGCTATATTATAGATTGCAATATACTTGTTTAAATTTGGAGATACTTGTGAAGCAAACGAGTGTAAAATTTTCACCAACCCGAAAAAACGGGATAAACTCCTGATACAGAGTACTCGGAGAAAAAGAAAATTCTTATGTTCTCATTGTCACATTTCTTTGGGAACCAAAGGATATTTTATTAATAATGTTACTAATCCCATTTACAGGATGTCCCAAGTTTTTCTTTTGTTTTTTTTGTCTTTTAAATCTCAAAAGAGAATAACCAATAAATCTGATGTTCCTTAAATCCTAATCTATGATTTATGGAGAGCATTGGTGCATTGGAATTTGCATTCCCTGTTTCAATAAACTTCACATCCGGAAAATTCTCTTTTATATACATCAGCATATCAGCTTTTAACCATTTACCTAACCCTCTTCCGCGATATTCAGTCTTTACACCGGTGAGATCCTGTTCAACTATCCATGGATTATCAGGGGAAAAATAAATTTCTGTTATCCCGCTGAATTTTGAATTTGATTCCCGTGTCATTTTCGTTATCCACTTATAATTCTTTTCACTATATAATTCTTCTTTTGCTCTTCTATCTTCCGGAGAGGTTCCCCACATTGAAGTTATGTCACCCGAATCATAATCAGGTGCTTGATTCTCTGTTTCTGTATATATTTTTGAATATTCAACAATATCATTTTCAGGCATTTTCTCGAATGTTTCAATTGTAACTCCTATTCCCCGGACTGGTCCCTCTTTAATCCAGTCCCTGACCATATCCCAGTCGAGATCTTCAAGGTATAGCCTGCTTACAATGTGATTAGAACCAACATGCCATTTGTTCTTGTCAATAAAACCCCTCCCTGATCCTAAACAACTTTCCCCTTGAAGTTTTTTCAAGCCGAGTTCTTTTGATTTTTTAATTATCTCTCCTAATAACTTCGTACCAATCCCCCGGCGTCTGAGTTCTTTTGGAATTATAATATCAAAATCTCCAATATGCTTAAACTTCTCATACTCAGGGGACTTTTTATTCAGTATAGATAACCAGCAATAAGCAATTATATTTTGATTCTCAGTTGCTACCCATCTGAAGTGATCCCAAAGTTTATGAGGTTTGATAATGAATTTTTTAATCTGTTCCTTCGCCCAGAATGGATCTCTCGGATTAATCTCTTTATAAATACTTTCAGAGACACTTAGATATTGATCCCATTGTTTATCTGTAAATTCACAGGGGTTTATTTCTTTAATTTGTAAATCCTTTAAATTCATAATACACACCTTCTGTTTTTGTAAAATTACATTATACTTTATCATTAAATTTTTGTCAAGCTGAAAAAGGAAAAGAGTTTAAGTGTTCAAATGTTCAATGCATGCTTCGCATGCGTTCAAGTGTTATCATTTGCAAAGATAGATGTTAGAGAGCAAAAAGGATTTGTTACAATACAGTAGGGGCGACCGGCCGGGCGCCCTTATCGTATGGAATAAGTATCCCATTAGATTTGATATGCTCGACATGGGAGGATTAAATTCTTTTAATCAGGGCGCCCGGCCGGTCGCCCCTACTGATTTTTTCAAAAGAATTGTAAGCGATTTTCAAAAGTTTTCGTTAGTTCTCGTAAGTTCTCTGTCAATATCTTAGTTTTTATCTTTATTAGATTGCCGCGGTTTGCTTTAGCGCGTGGCTGGAGTGGAACGGAAGTCACCCCGATGCGTCGGGACAATGACAAATATCGTGTGTATTTTCTTCCAACGTAAAAATAAAAATACCGGCATTCTTTTCAGGAATGCCGGCAATGAAAAAATATCTCTAAAAACTTTTGATTAAATTCTTATTTTTTTCTCATTTGTTTACAAATTACTTTTGTAGCTTCAATCAAAGGATATTTAGTAGGTGGAGCAGTTAACAATGGATGTGTTCCAATCTGTGATGTTAAAATAGTGTTTACTGTCATTTTATTCTGGATTGCAAGACCGATGATATTAGTTAACTCTCCGGTACTTGAACCTCCAACTACTTCACCGCCTAATATTAAACCTGATTCTTTGGAGGCAATAAGTTTTACTAACTGTTTGTTTGTCCCCGGCAATGTTCCCGGATGCTTATCAACTCCTTCAAAAGACCCAGTTAAAATTGAAAAACCTTCTTTTAACGCTGTTTTCTCGTTTAATCCAGCTGCACCAAACCCAATATCACCAAAAGCAGTTGCAAATATTGCAATCGTTCCACCAAAAGTCTTCACAGCAGAAAGTGAATATAAATTCATTCCTGCGATTCTTGCTTCTGCACATCCTGTAGATGCCAGCATAGTCATACTAATCTTCCGTGTAATGAAGTCCCTCTTCTCAGCACAATCACCAACTGCAATTATATCCGGGTCATCATCTGTCCTCATGTATTCATCTACCCTTATAAAGCCTTTCTCATTGATTTTAATTCCTGAATTTTTTGCAAGTTCGGTATTAGGTACATAACCAATTGAAAGAATTACAGCATCTGCTTCTATTTTTTCGCCATTATTTAAAAGAACTCCCGAAACTTTCTTATCACCTATAATCTCTTTGACTCCTACACCTGTCCTAATATGTACACCTCTCTCAGTTAAAATTTCTTCAGCCTTTTGACAAATCTCATCATCAAAAACAAGGTTTAATATGTGAGGTAAAAGCTCAACAAGAATAACTTCCTTTTCACATTTATTCAATTCATCAGAAATTTCAGCTCCAATAAATCCACCACCAATAACAATGATTTTTTTGCAATCTTCAAGTTTCTTTATGGCTTTATCAAGGTAAACTTTATCTTTCAGAACACTAAAAACATTTTTTAATTCTGCTCCTTTTAACCATTTTGGAACGACAGGTATAGAACCTGTTGCAAAAACTAATTTCTCATAGCCGATTTCATCACCGGCTTTTGTTTTTAGAGTCTTCTCCTCCTTATCAATGGAAACTACTTCTGCAATTTTCAAGTTTATTCCCATTTTCTTAATCCCACCATCAGGAATAAGGTTCTTCTCACTTGATTTCAATGAACCAAAAATGTAAGGAATTCCACAGGGGACTAGAACCCGCTCTTCTTTCCTGATTATCAGAACTTCCTTATCCGGAAAATAAGATTTTGCTGTAACTGCAGCAATAATTCCGGAAGCACTGCCTCCAATTACAAGAACATCAGTCTTTTCCACGTTTTTGCTCCTTTTTTAAATTTTTAAAAATTTTTAGATTGTATTATACTTCATTAAATAAAATTTGTCAAGTTAAATTTTTAACAGTGATGTTACAATATGAAAATGTTAACATTAATTACTAAATAGAAATGTTAACTTTTTACTTGCTTACTAATCTTTTAACATGATATAATTCACCTCCGAAGTGAGGGAGCGGGAGCGACCGAACAAAGGAGGTGAATTATG
>DAOVMD010000064.1 GCA_030630935.1 Candidatus Mcinerneyibacteriota bacterium
GTGGAAATGAAAGAGTTAGTTGAAGAAATCGTAAAAGCATTAGTAGATAATCCTGAAGAAGTGAATATTCTTGAAACAGGCGGAAATAAAGCAGTCATCTACGAAGTAAAAGTTGACAAAACTGACATTGGAAAGGTAATAGGCAAGGAAGGAAGAATAGCCAACGCAATGAGAACAATAATTAGTGCGGCCGCAAAAAAACAAGGGAAACGAGCATTACTGCAGATAATTGAAGATTAATTGGTAAAATGAAAAAAGAGGAACTGATTTACATAGGAGTAATAACCGGGACATTCGGTAATAAAGGTGAATTGAAAATGAAGCTTTTATCCGACTCTCCGGAATTCCTTGAAGAAGTTCCACAAGTCATCATTGAACTTGAAGACGAGATCGTTCCTATTGAAATTGAAAAGCAAAGATTTCATAAAGGGCAGTTGATCTTAAAAATTAAAAATTGTAATTCCATAAATGATGGCCTGCGGTTTAAGGGTGGTTATGTTTCAATTAAAAAATCAGATCGTCCCCCACCGTTACCTGGTGAATTTTATATTGACCAGTTAATTGGTTTGGATGTTGAAACGACTGATGGTAGAAAACTGGGGAAACTTGAGGATATCCTTTTTTTCTCCGGAAATGAAATTTATCAAGTTCTTGATCCTTCAACTAAGAAGGAATATTTAATCCCAGTCGTTGAAGATTTTGTGAAGGAGATAGATATTGAGAATGGTAAGATAATAATTATTCCTATTCAAGGTTTATTAGATGATGAAAGTTGATATTATCAGCATTTTTCCCGGTTTAATAGAATCATTTTTTGATTACGGAGTAATTGGCCGTGCAAGGAAAAACAAGCTCTTTGAAATTAACTGTATAGATTTAAGGGATTTTACAAAGGACCTTCATAGAACAGTTGATGATTCTCCTTACGGCGGCGGTAGTGGAATGATAATGAAATGTGAACCTTTATTTAAAGCTGTTTCATCAGTTCAAACTAAGGATTCAATTGTGATCTATTTAACTCCCCAGGGCGAGACTTTTAAGCATTCTACTGCGAAGCGACTTTCCGGGGAAGAACATTTAATTATTATATGCGGTCGGTATGAAGGAGTTGATGAACGATTTCGTGAAGCTAAGGTTGACCTTGAACTTTCGATTGGGGATTATGTAGTATCAGGCGGGGAACTTCCTGCAATGGTGATTTTGGACTCAGTTCTGAGATATATCCCCGGAGTTCTTAATTCTGAAGAGTCTCATTTGAATGATTCTTTTGAGAATGGTCTCCTTGACTATGCTGTTTATACACGACCCCGGGAATTTGAAGGAATGCAAGTTCCGGAAGTTCTTCTTTCGGGGAATCACAAAGAGATTGAAAATTGGCGGAAGAACTCAGCAAAGGAACGCACATTAAAGAAGCGTCCTGATTTATTAAAAGGAGATAATTAGGTATGAGTGTTTATATTGCACTTGTTCACTTTCCGGTTTATAATACTAAGAAGAAGATTGTTAATACTGCATTAACCTGTATTAGTATTCATGATATTGCCCGGGTTGCGAAAACCTATGATATTAAAAAGTTCTTTGTAATTAACCCATTAACATCCCAGCAGGCATTATTGAAGCGAATCTTGACTTATTGGAAGGAAGGAGAAGGTTTAACATTTAATGATAACCGTGCTCTTGCACTTGGAATAGTTGAGGGTGTTAACTCACTTCTTGATGCATTTCAATATATTCAGAATGATTCAGATAAACCTATAAAGATTATTTCAACTTCTGCGAAACAATTTGGTTTCAGCATGAGTTTTTCTGAATTGAGCGAAAAAATCCAATTAGGAGAAGAAGATTTCTTAATATTATTCGGAACTGGTTGGGGTTTAACAGAGGAGATATTACTCGAATCTGATTATCTATTAGAACCGATTGATTTCGGAACTGATTTTAACCATCTTTCTGTCCGGTCAGCAATTGCAATTATTCTGGATAGATTGTTAAAAAATAAAATAAAATAAAATAAAATAAAAAGGAGTTTTAAAATGGCAGATCTGGTAAGAGATTTAGCAAAGGAAGAGATGAAAAAACTCGAGAAGAAATATCCCAAGTTCGCAATTGGCGATACTATAAAAGTATACGTTAAAGTTGTTGAAGGGGATAAAACCAGGACCCAGGCATTTGAAGGAACTGTTATTGCAGCAGGCGGTAGTGGTATTTCGAGGACCTTCACTGTCAGGAAGATTTCATTCTCAATTGGAGTTGAAAGGATCTTCCCTTATTATTCACCAAAAATCTCAAAGATTGAGATTAAGAGAGAGGGTCAAGTTCGACGTGCGAAGCTTTATTACTTAAGAGATAGAGTAGGAAAAGCAACAAAGGTTAAGGCGAAAAAGTACACAAAAGACGTACTTAAGAAAAAGCGAAAACCAAGAAAGACAAAAAAAGCAACAACAAAGGCAACAACAAAAGCAACAGCGAAGGCAACAACAAAGGCAACAGCGAAGACACCGAAAGCTGATGCCTAAACTCTACCAGTTTGACCATAATTTCTATAATCAGGGTTATTCCCGGATATGTGGAATTGACGAGGTTGGTAGAGGAGCACTTGCCGGACCAGTTGTTGCAGGTGCTGTGTTATTTGAAAAGGAAATTTTCATTGACGGGGTAAAAGATTCCAAGAAACTCACACCCCATCGAAGAGAAGAGCTCTTTGACGAGATTATTATCAATGCCGCAGCTTGGAGTGTAGGAATTGTAAATAACCAGGAGATTGATAGGGTCAACATTCTTGAGGCTACTAAGAAAGCCATGTTAACATCGGTCAATTATCTTGAGATTGAACCTGAGTTCATTTTGATAGACGGTCGTAAATGGAAAGATTTCCCTTATAACCATGAATTTGTGATAAAAGGTGATTCAAAAAGTTTTTGTATTGCATCAGCTTCGATCATTGCCAAGGTTATCCGGGACAGGATAATGGTGATGTTATCTGAACTATATCCACAATATAAATTCCATGATAATAAAGGTTATGGAACCAGAGCTCATGTTCTGGCCCTTTCGAAGCATGGCCCGACTTCATTTCACAGGCGAAGTTTTAAACCTGTCTATCAACCTGAATTAATTTTTTAAGGTTAAGATTTGAAAAGAGATGAACTGGTTACTTCCACCAGAGAAACAGGGAGAAGGTACGAGAAGATTGCAGAAGAGTATCTTTCTAAAAAGGGTTTTGAACTATTAGAACGAAACTACCGGTTTGGAAAGTGTGAGATTGATTTAATCTTTAAACTTGATGATAAGATAATTTTTGTTGAGGTAAAATACCGTAAGTCGAAAGCTTACGGTCAGCCCTACATGTTTATTTCGAGAAAACAGAAGCTGAATATTATTAAAGCCTCAGTAAAATTTGTCAGGAATCACAAGGAATTTAAAGGTTTTATTTACAGGTTTGATGTTGTATCTGTATTAGGCGATACAGGAGAAACAGTGCATTATCCAAATGCATTTACAATTGATGAGTTTAAATTCATCAAAGCTCTTTGAAAGAATAAAACAGGGGAAGCGTCCTTCTCAAAATTAAGGAGAAGGAAATATGATTTCAAGAATTTTCTCAGCTTCACTTTACGGAATAAATGCAATTCCTGTAATAGTAGAAGTTGACAGTGTTTCCGGTTATTTAACATTTAATGTTGTTGGGTTGCCGGATAATGCAGTACGTGAGAGTCGAGACAGAATAAAATCAGCAATCAGGAATTCGAATTATGAACTCCCTGAGCGTTCGCTTACTATTAATCTTGCCCCGGCCGGACTAAAGAAGGAAGGGGCTGCATTTGATTTGGCAATTGCGATTGGGATACTTTGTACAACCAGTGCAATTAGTGAAGGGAGTACTGCCGGGTTTGTAATAATGGGAGAACTATCTTTAAGCGGTAATATCAGGTCTGTTAGAGGAGTCCTTTCAATTGCATTAATGGCAAAGGAACGTGGGTTCAAAGGTCTAATCCTCCCAGTTGAGAATGTAAAAGAAGCAGCAGTGATTAAAGGTATCTCGGTTTTTGGAGTCTCTAACATTGTGGATTTAGTAGATTTCTTTAATGGAGATAGAAAAATCATTCCAACTTCTATTGATTTCAGCCGATTTCAAAATGATGCTGATAATTACTCAGAGGATTTTTCCGAAGTCAAGGGACAATTTCTTGCAAAGCGAGCGCTTGAGATTTCCGCTGCAGGTGGTCATAATATTTTAATGGTCGGGCCTCCAGGTTCGGGAAAGACTATGCTGGCAAAAAGAGTCTCATCAATTTTACCTTCTTTAACTGTTGAAGAAGCAATCCAGACAACTCAGATTCATTCAATTCTTGGTCTCTTGAAGTCCAGTTCCGGGTTAATGAATATTCGGCCATTTCGATCTCCGCATCATTCCATTTCAGATGTTGGTCTGATAGGCGGTGGTTCGAATCCAAGACCGGGTGAGGTTAGTTTAGCTCATAATGGAGTATTGTTCCTGGATGAGATCCCGGAGTTTAAAAGAAACGTACTTGAAGTTCTAAGGCAGCCCCTGGAAGATGGAGTTATTACAATCGCGCGTGCAGTGGGAGCATTCACATACCCCGCAAGGTTTATGTTGGTTGCTGCAATGAACCCATGCCCTTGCGGATTTCTAAATGATCCATTGCATGAATGTATTTGCACCGTCCAACAGATAGTTCGATATAAAGGAAAAATTTCAGGACCGTTACTGGATAGAATAGATATCCAGATTGAAGTTAAGGCATTGAAATATGCGGATATTGAAAATAATATTAAACAGGAACTTTCAATTGATATTCGCAAACGCGTTAATATAGCACGGCTTTTTTGTTTGAAACGCTTAAGAGGTACAGGAGTTTTTTCTAACTCAGCAATGAGTAAGAAGTTAATCAATAAGTTCTGTGTACTTAATTCAGAATCCAAATTAATTCTGAAAAATGCAATGGAGAATTTAGGATTATCTGTAAGAGCGATTGATAAAATTTTAAAAGTTTCAAGAACAATTGCTGACCTGAATCAATCAGATAAGATAAAATCTGAATATGTTTCAGAGGCAATTCAATATAGAATTTTAGATAAAGAAGGTTATTAAAGTGACCATCGTAAGAATTAGAAAAGAAAAGAAATATGCATTAGTAGTTGATATTGGCGGAACCAATACAGTCGTTGGTTTAGGGAATCTTAAAGGTAAGATTCTAAAGAAGAACAAGATTAAAACATTACCTGAGAGTGGTCCGGATTTTTTATTCTTAAAAATTATTAACGTCCTGAAAGGTTTCATAAAAAAGTTCAAATTAAAAAAGGAAGATATTTTATTCTCTTCAATCGGATCTCCAGGTCCTTTGGATTTGAAACAGGGGTCGATTATTCATTCTGTAAACCTGAGCGGGTGGGAGAAATTTAATTTAAGGGAACCCCTTGAAGCAGCTTTTAAAATTCCTGCATTTATTGAAAATGACGCAAACCTTGCAGGCTTAGGTGAAAGTTGGCTGGGGGCAGGTAAAGGTAAAAAAATGGTTCTTGCCTTTACGCTTGGGACAGGAGTAGGTGGTGCGGTCATAATTCACGACAGGATATTTAACGGTTCAAAAGGTTATGGTGCGGAATTGGGGCATATTACAATTTATCCGGACGGTCCCTTATGTACCTGTTCAAATCACGGTTGTCTTGAAGCCTATATTTCGGCAGGAGGCATCTTAAGAAGAGTTTTTGAAAATAAAAAGGCTCTATCAAAATCAATTTTAAATAAATTCTCAATTGAAACCTTAACTCCTTTTAAAGTTAGTTTAGCCGCGCAAAAGGGTGATAAATTTGCCATAAATATTCTGAAGGAAACCGGTCGGTACTTAGGGATTGCATTAGCATCTTACACGAATATATTTAACCCGGATGTAATTATACTTGGCGGCGGAATTATGAAAGATAATAAGATTGTTCAAAATCATGCGAAGAAAGAACTTAGAAAACGAGCATTTAAGATTATGTCAAAGGATGTGAAAATTGCATTGACAAAGTTAGGCGATAATGCTCCCTTGATAGGTGCGATTAAGAACGGTTTAAATTTATATTATGGGAACCTCTGAAATGAAGATCATTAGAATTATTGTTACTGATTACCAAACGAACTGTTATCTTATCTCGAGTTTAAAGAACAATACAGTAATTATTGATCCGGGTGGTGATCCTGAGTTAATAATCGAAAGTATAGAGAAGAATAATTTAGTTCCAAAATTCATTATCAATACACATGGTCACGTTGATCATATCACAGCGAATAATTTATTTTCAGAGAAGTATAAAATACCTGTTTATATTCATGAAGCAGAGAAAGACTTTCTTAATAATAATCATTTTAATATGACTGATTTTGCAGGAGTGAATTATGAACCTGCAAAAGATATTAAATTTATTAAGACCGGGGATGTTTTAAATCTTGATGAACTCGAATTTAAGATTTTTCATACACCGGGACATACAGCAGGAGGAATTACAATCCAGCTTGATAATCAACTATTTACAGGTGACACAATTTTCAGGGACTCAGTCGGTCGAACTGATCTCCCTACCGGGTCGTTCAAGGTCCTGGAGAACTCAATAAAAGATGTGATTTTTAAGTTTCCTGATAATTATATTATTTACCCGGGTCATGGTCCCGATTCTACCGTGATCTATGAGAAAGAAAATAATCCATTTATAAAAATCACATAGGAGATATTATGACATTTAATGAAGATGAAGAACAGAAAAATGAAGATTTATTATCATGGCGCGAGACTAAAGAGCATAGAAAAAAAACAATTCGACTTGCCCCATCTGAGATTAAGCATGCACATTTCGCTCCCAAGTTCAGAGGTTATGATCAAAATCAAGTAGATGCATTCTTAGAGGAAGTTGCCTGGGATTATGAGAAATTATTTCTTGAAAACCAGAAACTTGACGAAGAAATCCGTGATCTGGAGAATAAACTGCAAAATTTCAAGACGATGGAATCCGGGATGAAAGAGACTCTTGAAACTGCACAGAAAGTAGTCATTAATGTTAAAGGTAATGCCCAGAAAGAAGCAGAACTGATTGTTAGTGAAGCAAAAGCGGAAGCTGACAAACTTTTGACAACTGCAAGAAAGAAAGCAAATAATTCTATTGAGATTACGCAGAAGGAAGTTGTGAAGTTAAAAGAGAATATTAAGAAAGAACTCGAAACTTTAAAAGAGGAATATACCCATTTGAAAAGTGAAAAGGAAATATTTGAAGCAAAATTAAAGAATATGATTGAGATGCATTTGAAATTATTAAAATATAACAAGAAGAATTTTTAAGATGCTTGAAATTACAGAAAAAGAAGACAGCATAATTATTCCGGTGAAAGTAATCCCGAAATCTTCAAGGGAAAATATAAAGATTGAGAATGATATCTTGAAGATTAAGGTAACGGCTGCACCAGTAGATGGTAAAGCAAATAAATCAGTAATAAATTATATTTCAAAATTTTTACATATTCCCAAGAGGTCTGTTCAAATAATTTCAGGTCTGACTTCGAGGAAGAAGATTTTAGTTTTAAGAGGGATTTCAAAAGAGGACTTAATTAAAAAAATAAATCATCCGTAAAAAGGAGCAGCTCATGCCAAAGAAGAAGAAAGTTTCAAAGCTTGATAAATTAAGATACAAAAGAGTCAGTGCCTGGAAAGGTTTATCAAAAAAGGAGATTGATAAAATTTTCAAGTATGCAGAAGGTTACAAGATTTATCTGGATAAAGGTAAGACCGAGCGGGAGAGTGTTATTTATTCAATTAAGCTTGCGAAGAAGCATGGGTTTACAGATAAACTTTCCAAGACTAAAGATAAACTTATTCTTTCAAATAAAGGGAAGGCAGTAGCAATTATTTACAAGGGCAGGAAATCCATATTAGACGGTTTTAAACTTGTTGCCGCTCATGTTGATGCTCCGCGGTTAGATTTAAAAGCAAACCCATTATATGAAGACGAGGATCTTGCTTTGTTAAAGACGCATTATTATGGCGGGATTAAGAAGTATCACTGGGTAAATCGTCCCTTAGCAATGCATGGTGTTATTTTTTTAAGAGGAGGAAAGAAACTTGAAATTTCAATAGGTGAAGATATTTCTGACCCGATTTTTGTGATTTCAGATCTTCTTCCGCACTTAGCATATAAAGTCCAGGGTACAAAGAAAATATCTGAAGCAATTACAGGCGAGAAATTAAATATTATAACGGGTTCGATTCCAGTATCGGATGAAGAGAAAGATGCAATTAAATTACATATTCTGAAGATATTAAATGAAAAGTACGGATTTGAAGAAGAAGATTTTCTTTCATCTGAGATAGAAATAGTCCCGGTTTCTAAAGCAAGAGATGTCGGTTTTGACCGTGGATTAGTCGGAGCTTACGGTCATGATGATAGGATTTGTTCTTACACAGCCATAACTTCAGTTTTTAATTTGAAGTCAAAACCTGAATACACCGCAATTGCATTATTAATCGATAAGGAAGAGGTTGGGAGTGAAGGGAATACGAGTGCCCAGTCAAGATGGTTAATTGAAATATTAGGTGATTTAATCAAGCTCGAAGGTAAAGAACCAACTGAATACCGAACTACTAAATTACTTGCGAAATCATATTGCTTATCTGCTGATGTCGCAGCGGGGATCAACCCGGACTATAAAGAAGTTCATGAAAAAAGAAATGCCCCAAGAATGGGATATGGAATTACACTCGTGAAATTTACCGGGTCAAGAGGCAAGGGCGGGTCAAGCGATGCAAATGCAGAGCTTGTTAGTTATATTAGAGAAATATTTAATAAAGCAAAAGTTAAATGGCAAGTTGGCGAGTTAGGCAAAGTCGATGAAGGCGGTGGCGGAACAATTGCAAAGTATATCTCAAATCTTGGAGTTGAAACAATCGATTGCGGAACTCCGGTACTAGGAATGCATAGCCCATTAGAATTGGCAAGTAAGGTGGACTTATATGAAACTTATAAGGGATACTCAGCATTCTTTAAAGCTAAGTAGTTTAGTTTTAGCTTTTCTGATTCTATCGGTCTCAGGTTGTGTTGAGTCTAATATCATTTCAAAAACCATACTGAAACAATCCGGTGATAAAAATGTAATCGAAAGGCATGCGGTTAATGATAGCATGTATTTCTTCGAGAAAGGAATTGGCTGGAGTAATACGGTAAATCAAGCAAGACACTATGCAAAACAGAATGCACGTAAAAAGATATTCGATAAGGTTGGAAAAGAGATTGAAATGCGTTTCAATACAATCTATTCCAATTTTGATAAAAAGGAACAGGAAAAATTCTTCTCATTTAATTATGATTTATTACCATTTGTATTTGGAAATATTGAAAAGAAATTAATCTATGATGATTCAAACTCCTACCAATTAATAAGAATAAAATATAAAGATGAATCGGAAGTTGAAGAATATAAATACTTTATAATTGTTAAAGTTGAGAGGAATTTAGTGAACGAAGTTTTACAACTTGGAATTGATGAATATTTCTGGCAATTCTTTAAAAAGAATGAAAAGACAGAAGAATTCTATCGACGCTTGAAAGGAGTTGTATTGTGAATCGAATATTTGAGAATTGAAAGTTGAGAGTTGTTTTCACATTGATTATTTATTGTAAAGAATCTAATTAAAGGAATAATGGATAAAGTAATATTGTTTTTGATTTTAATTATCATTTTATTTGTATTTGGATTTATAGGGTATAAGTTGTACTTTGTAATTTATTTGTTCAATACAAAATTCAAACCAATGATTAATATTACAATTAATTTTCTAAAGTTCTGTGACCTGCCGGTTAATGACAGGAAGAAAATTCTGAAGAAAATTTATTTGAAGAATCCCCACCTTTATAAATTAATCAATGATTATATCAATGAACACTATTCAACTCTGTTCCTGGATATTCAGAAGTATTACGATTTAATTGATAAGTATTTTGATTTTGAAAACAGAAAGAGATTTTTAAAGAATCTCCTGAGAATAAGTTTAAACTATAATGTGTTTAACACAGATATAATAAATAAGATTGCAGATATCGGATATGCAATTGGGATCGGAGAATCCTATGTTGCAGAGATTCTGATTGAATTTTATTTCAATGGATTCAAAGAGATTTTTGAAGAATATGAAAGTCGAAGGGAAGAACGTGATCCTGAATATAAACGAAAAGATTTTAAAGCTGATCCGTATTCTATCCTTGGAGTTTCAAGGCAAGCTGCTATTAAAGGCATCAAGACTGCCTATAAGAAAAAAGTTTTAAAGTTTCATCCTGACCGCTTTATTTACAATACTAAATTCGAAAAAGAAGCAGCTGAAGAACAGATGAAACTAATTAACATCGCATATCAAATATTACGCATCCAGCGCGGCTTCTAAAAACAACAGAATTTTTATTTACAACGCTAGATTGTCATTGCGAAGGAGCGTAGCGACTGCGGCAATCTGGGAGCTTGCTCCCTTTCTAAGAACATCTGATTTGTCATTGCGCATCGTAAGATCTAGCAAAGCGTCCGTCGAACAAAGCAGACTGTGGCAATCTAAGCAAAACACATAACATGGCTGGGATAAAGAAACAAAAAAATAAAAAAC
>DAOVMD010000169.1 GCA_030630935.1 Candidatus Mcinerneyibacteriota bacterium
AATATTGCGCTGATTACATAGCGTTAAAGGTGAGAAGAATATTTACTATTCAGAGCTGGAGTTAAATAGTTCAAATGTTAAAAAGACGTTTAAGTGTGCGAGAGTGGAGATAGTTAAACAGTTCAAATGGTGAAAAGATGTTTAAGTGTGCGAAAGTGACGATGGTTAAATAGTTTAAGTGTTAAAAAAATGTTAGAGTGTTTTTGTAAGGATGTGCTCTCGCACATCTATGGTTCAATTGTTCAAGAGTTAATAAAACAGTTCAAATGTTATTGTAGAGACGTGCAATTGCACGTCTCGGAAACTTTGGAGGGACGGAGGGTACATTTTGTTGCAGTATTATGTTTACTTCAAACGGGAGGATTAAGTTCTTATAATCAAAATGGTTTCGGTTAACTCTGTTAACCTCATTTGTTCGAGATCACGCGATTAATATAGTATTCTCATTTACTCAATTGTGTAATCAGGATTCGATATGCAATTCTTGTATCAGGGTGTTTTTTTATTTGCACAGTTGCTTTTTCAATTATTCTTTTTATCAGATCGGGATCTTTTATTTTATTTAGAGCAATGGTAAGTGTAAGATTATCGATCCCCGGAAATTTCTGTACCTTTCCCAGGAGCCATGCAAAAACTTCTTTTCTTTCTAATTCCTCTTTATTCAATACAGCGAGCAATCTATCTTTTTTAAAATCTCTTTGCCCGGTTAATAGTTTCATAATAAAACCAGGTTTCAATTTCAGCCATGGGTAATTAAACCTGAATTGTAATGTTGACTCCACTACAGCTCCTGCTTTTGACCCAATTAAAATATCAAAAATATTCTGGAGACGATCCTTATTCACTTGATCATTTCTAAGTAGTATTCCAGGTTCAACATCTTCAATCCTTGACCTGGGAAGTTTTCCATACTTCTGAACATACTTCATTAAATATTGAAAATCCTCCTCTACTCCATGCTTCGGTACCAGAGCCATGATCTCATAACTGATATTTGAATCAACCTTAACGCTCCCCCTTTGACCTGCCTTAAATAGGTTATCAATTACTCTTTTCATTATATCGTGCGTAATCTCAAAATTCTGAATTAGTACCAGGGCAGCAGCATGTCTAATCTCTTTATCATCATCATACAGATGATTTATGATATCATTTCTATTCAATCTAAACCTTGAAACATTCTTACCCAATAAGAAATTTAATATGGAAATTTTTAATTTATTATCAGGCGATTTCAGGTATGCTGCCATTAAATCCTGATATCCTTTCGGTTTAACTCGTGAGAAAGACATGAGAGTAAAGAGCATCTCCTTAAATAATGGGTATGTCGAATCATTCTGGTATTCCATGAACATATCCATAATATTTTCACGCACCAGCCTAACTCGACCCAGAAAAAACTTGGTAAAAGTTTCCATGAACCTGGCTAAATGCTGAAATACAAATAACTTCATCTCAAAATTCATGAACCCATCATATGAATTCACCGGTAAAGCAGAACCCTCATCTTCACTATAGAACCGATATTCTGCAAGTCTTTCCATTATAGGCTCTAAACCTTCAGAGCTAATTTCGTCATAGTCAAATATCACCAGATCCCATTCAGGAAAATCATCATCATCCTGAAAATCAATCTCAGAGAATTGTTTTAACATTAAAGGTTTTAGACCAGATTTCTTTAGAATATCATCATCATGAATCTTTAGAATTGTCTGGTATCGATATTTATGAATATACAAAAATCTATCACCCGGTTCAATCTCACGGCCAAGTCTGGATAACCCAAGGTATGGTAAACATATTCTGCTTATATAATCCATAAATTTATCTAAGAATCCTCTTAATAAAGCCGTCTTATCTATATTTTCATCAAGACCCAAAATCAGATTAATAATGTTTTTATAACTCCTCTTAATCATCCCTTCCTTCTTCTTAATCACTAAGAGTTTCTTAATCTTATCGGGAATCTTTTCAATTTCAAGGTGTTGAAGTAAATAAATTGCAAGGTTAGAAACAGAATGTATTTTAGTCTTCAGTATTAAATTAATTATCTCTTCAAGGTATTTATTTAAAAATCCCTGCTCAACCTTTATTCCTGATTTCAGAAAGTCTCCTACTAAGATCCAATCACGATGTAAGTATTCATCCAAGTTAGATTGGAGATTGAAAATATTTTCCAGGAATAAGGTTGATTTATCATGACCTAATAAACTGAGATAATCAGCAGCATTAAATATCGTCTCTCGAAACTCTGATTTATGAATATAATCCCGAATCTCGATTTCTCCTTTTAACCAACTTTCTGCAAATTGAAGAGAAGCCATGTATTCGTAGAAGGACTTATGTATGAAGCTGAATATAAACATACCGTTCTTATCCCTACCCCTGGATATTAAATACCCCGTGTCTTTCTCGAGCATCTCTAAGAACCGATCAATTTTCTGATTAATCTCAGGTTCTTGAATTCCGTTATCAATTGCATTAAATCTATCGGTTAAAATACTACGAAGATTAAATTCCGAAATTTGGTTGTCGTTAGAACTTCGGAGAATAAATGATGCGGTTTGTTTCAAAATAAAAATTATCTCGTGCTTTGGTAATAATTTCTCACGGTGATATAAAGGCCAGGAATCAACCAGAGTATCCGTAATTGATTCAAATAAAAAAATCTTATTATCTGAAAGTTTAATCCCTTGTGAAAACATAATTATTATCATGGTTAAAATTAAAGGGTTCCTGGAAATCCGGCGTAAGTTTCTATTCTTAAACAACTCATTTTTTAATTTTTTCTGCATCTCAGCCTGTTTATCAGGTTCATAAATCTCATTTAACCAGGACTCCAAAAACCGGGATTGTTGTCCAGAACTTAATTCCTGTATAAAGAATTTCTTAAAATTACTCTCGAAAACAATATCGCGATTTCGATAAATTCTCGAGGTTAAGATTAATTTGATCCCGGGTTTACATAGTTTTAAGTCCAGGGTCGCTTTATTGACTCTAACTCCAAGAACACGATCGGGAATCTCATCCAGACCATCAATCATTAAAATTACTCTTTCCTTTGAAATAAAGTACTCCAGGATATCCGAAAATTTCCGGTACTCATCAAATAGTAAATACTTAATTAATTCTTCATAATTCCCATTTTCAATCCCCTTCGCCAGGTCACTTGCCCTTAGATAAATAGGAAAATAATAATCAGGACTATTCCCCGGGTCCTTGTGTTTTGATTTCAGGAATGATAAAGTTAAATGTTTAATTAGTGTTGTTTTACCTGAACCCGGGTCACCAAGAATGAGAATATTATCATTTTCCAAAATCCTGTTTAATTTTACTCGAGAACTCAAGAAATAATCTTGTTCATCCATATCCTCCGTTTCTAAAATTTCAGGTTTAAAATAAGGCTCGACAAAAATCTCAGGAAACTGTTTAAATGAATTCCCCGAAAATAACCTGGGTGTTAATCCTTCAAAACCCGAATTTCTAAATCGATTTTTTAAAAACTCAGAGTAACGCTCTAAGGATTTTTCAATCTTAAATTCAAAACCTTGAGATCTTGATTTAGGCTTCTTCGGGTCAAACCCGATTAAGTCAATGATTGAATCGAGCTGGGAAGATGAAAACGGTTTCTTGAACGCGGAAAGTTCATTTGTATTAATTAAGTACTTCAGGATATCAAGGTCACCCGAAGCAATGTCGAGGATTTTGAAAGATTTATCTTTGTTCAGGAGTGACTCTATATGCTGACTCCGACCATGAATAGGACCCTTGAAAGTGAGGAGCATATTTATACTATGCATCAAGTTTTTACCAGTCCAGGAATTAAACGTTTTACATAATTGAAGAATTGAACCTGAAAAACCACGTCTGTTATTAATAAGCTGATGATACGGATTAATATTATTCTTGGACCCGTGCTTGAGTCTAACTTTCTTGTTCCTTTTCTCATCAAATAAAGTCCAGACTTCATTCTCACTCCCGTCTAAATTAATCCCATCAAAATTCTTATACTCACCTACCGCTAAGAGGTTCGGAGTTAAGATTAAATAATCAAACTCCACTGCATCTGACGGAGGTTTCTTCCCTGGTTTGGGCTCTGCCTGAATACTATCGTGAACATCG
This sequence comes from Candidatus Mcinerneyibacteriota bacterium, assembly GCA_030630935.1. Taxonomy (GTDB): domain Bacteria; phylum AUK180; class AUK180; order JAQVHJ01; family JAQVHJ01; genus DAOVMD01. The sequence goes on from DAOVMD010000169.1 coordinate 4,123, forward strand.
CGGAATACCCAGGACCAGAGCAATAACCGGATATCTATATCCGAATCACCGAAATTCTTTTCAAGAAACGACCAAATCCGACTGAACGCCTGAACTTCCTTATCCGAATGCTTTCCCGAATCACTATAATAAACACGCAGCATAATAAATATTTCTCCTTTATATAAAAGATATTATATTATAAAGAGGGTTAAAAGTCAAAGGAAAAATATTAAAATAAAATTTATGATTTATGGTTGATAATTATTAATTGATAAACCGACTATTCTATTGTTTGTTAATCCTTTCATATGGGAGGATTAAGTTCTTATGATCAGGGGCATGTTTGGTTAACTCTGTTAACCAAACCGAGAGCAAATAGCAGAGAACAGAGAACAGTCGTTTTATAGAAAAAGATTTTTGGTCTCCATAATAGGAATAAATTCCTATTGTATTTGGTGAATCAGTCATCCCCGGATTGAAATCCGGGGCTCTTCGCATTAGAGCTGAAGCTCTTTTTATTTTTCTATTACTGTTATCTGCTGCAACTTGTTCCAAAATGGATCAGCTTGGTCACAAACTTGGTCACAAACTTGCTCGGTAGCTTTTCCAGTAAATACATTGGTGAGAGATTTACGACCGTCACATCTTGAGGTCACAAATCGTGACTTCAAGTTTTCAAACTAATCTCTGAATAATTTCTTGCATATTTATCTCTTCTTCTCATCCAATTCTTTAAGTTTATTTTTTATCATAGATGGATCAGGTAATTGTTTCAATAATTTAGCAGGTAAATCTTTTGTTAAGTAATACTTTGCCACACCAACAGGGTTTCTAATATTCCGTAATGCGTATTCAACCACAATATTATCTTTCTCTTTACACAAAATCATACCTATGGATGGATTCTCATCCGGCAATCTAACCTTATCATCAAGAAGATTAAGATAAAAATTCATCTTCCCTGCATATTCAGGAATAAATTTAGCAACTTTTAAATCAATTGCGACTAAACACTTTAAGTGCCTATGATAAAATAACAAATCAATGAAATACTCTTTTTTTCCAAGGATAACCTTATATTGATTACCTATAAAAGTAAATCCAATACCAAGTTCCAATAAGAAATTTTTAATATTATCTAAAAGTTTACTCTCTAATTCTCTTTCTTTTAAATCATCTGATATCTCAAGAAAATCAAGGAGGTAGGTATCCTTTATAATGGGTTTAACTTTCTTCCTTATTTGAATGGGTAGCGTTTTATCAAAATTATGGGTTTTATTCTCCGTTAAAAATCGTTCAAAAGATTTTGTTTCTATTTGATGGGTGAGAATTCTCTTGCTCCACCCATTCTTTGAAACCATTCTACAATAATATTCTTTTTCATAATCATTTTTAGTTTTATCTAAGATTATAAGATTGTGGCTCCAGGGAATTTCTCCAACCAGTGGTTGGAGTTTTGGTTTGTTTTCATAGGTACTGTATAATTTTCGCATATACCACAAATTTTGAGCCGAAAAACCTCTATTTTGAGGAAACTCCTTTTGTAAATCTTCAGAAAGTCTTTGTATGACTTTTTGCCCCCAACCAAGTTTCTTTTGCTTTTCAACAATAGACTTTCCTATATCCCAATAAAGTTTTATAAGCTGCTTATTTACAGTTCTATATGCCTTATACTGAGCGTGCTTTATCTTGCTTTTTAAATTATTAAGAAATTTTATATATTCATTATTCTTTTGCACTGTTTCTCTCCTTCAATTTTTAATCAATTAGTCTTGCGGTTCATTTAATAATATTGATGTGGTTCCTTAATCTAGTTATATTTTAACATAACTCCTTGAGTTTGTCAAGAAATAAAAGAGTTCAAATGTTCAATAGTTAAAATGTTAAAAAAACGTTCAAGTGTGTGGGAGTTAGGATAGTTAAATTGTTTAAGTGTTTTATAAAGGCATGCTTTGCATGTGTTTAAATGTGCGAGAGTTTCGATAGTTCAATTGTTTAAGTGTTATTAAAAAACGTTTTGTCTCCTGGGAATTTCTCCAACAAGTTGTTGCACTTTTGGTTTATTTTTATTTTTTGTTTTGCAAACAATGCTTTGGTCTTGGAAGGGATAGTTAAAAATCTTTTTTTTGCTTTTCTCTGCGTCCTCAGTGTCCGGAGTTTACCCCGTTTTTTCGGGGCGGTGAATAAAAAAGTTTGAGCGAAGCGAGTTCTTTGTTTTTATACATTTCATACGGGAGGATTAAGTTCTTATGATCAGGGCGTCCGGCCGGAAGCCCCTACTGATGTATTCTAATATATAATGCAAATTAATTCGGTGCCAGCCCACACAAAGCATTGCCAAATTCATTGTTTATTTTTATGTTTTTTATTATTTTTGCGGTGTGTTCAGTGGTTAATTTTTTATCTTTTTTTGATGGTATCACAGATTGTGATACCAAATAATTTCTCTAACAAGTTGTAAGAGTTTTGGTTTATTTTCATATTTTCATACGGGAGGACATAGTATCGCTTCGCTCTACAAGTAAGAATTAAGAATGAATAATGAACCAGGCACCACGTAGGGTGGCCTGGCGCCGAAGAGAAGAATGTTTTTTGGGATACAAT
>DAOVMD010000317.1 GCA_030630935.1 Candidatus Mcinerneyibacteriota bacterium
AATTATAAACATTTCATTCAGATAAAATTCATACGCGGAGATAAACCACAAATCTGTGAAGCAGGGATCAGGGTCTATTTGAAATCCGATAAATTAACTCAGATGAGAGAAGTTTTTCTCGGGCGTGGAACTACGAGCCAGGATTCTACAACGATTCATTTCGGGACTGGTTTTCAAACTGACTTTGATGTGATTTTACAACTACCCGTTTCACGAAAAGAGATAAAAGTTTCTAATGTGAAACCCGGGACAATTTTATATTTCAACCTGACCACATTAAGCTTCGAAGAGCTTCGCTCAGAATAGCGAAGCATTTATAATTTATGATTGATAATTAGTAATTGTTAATTGATTTGCATTAAATATTTTGATGCACTTGTAGGGGCTGGAGTTTATCCCGTATTTGCCGTGGTACGGGGAGTCGCATCAGAGATCTAGCGAAGCTTCCACGCCCTGATCAAATGAACTTAATCCTCCTGCACGAAATTACAATAAATATGTTTTAATGATTTAAAAAAAATAGTTGAATTATTTTATTTTGAAAAATCGTAAGATTTTATTTAAAAAAATCAGTCATTTATTATGCTTTTGTTTTTGGTACCTGTTATGTTCTTGTTTCCCGGTAATTTCGATCTCTGCTTCACCTATGAACCATTTCTCATCCGTGAACTGACCGGAGATGTTTATTTTCTTTTTGGAACCTGATTCAATATATCCGATATAACTGATACCTTCTCTCTTTGAGAATTTAATCTCCATTCTCTCCTTACCTTCTGCTCCTACAATCTTAACATCTGTAGGTTTGAGAACTCCATTCATAAGGATTGTATCCTGTTTAATATCATTAACTGAATAACCTTCTGGCATCTCCTTTATCCATACAGTAAAAACTCCCTTGTCCTGTGCCATGTGAAACCAATTCAAGTTCCACTTATCAGGATTAACTTCAATATTGAGATTAACTAACTGACCCTCCATATTTATAAACAACCGGAAAGGTTCTATCTCATAAAAACCTAAATGTTTTGCATTTCCAGCATTAGAATTTTCGTTTTTCAGTTCTAAACATTGAATTTCTACTTTTGGATAGAAAATCAAGTTGGTTTGACCAACATTTGCTATATCTATAAAGTCATTTAAATTCATTTGAAATGAAAGAATCTCTCCTACTGGAATTTTTCTTCCAATGGAGCCACCCATACTTGTTGAAGATAAATCATATTTCCATATTATCTTTTCTGAGTCGTTTCCTTCTATTTTTAAACAGAAACTCCTTCCTTCACATTCTTTTATAGGAATTGAAAGAGCAAAGAAATAAATCATTTTATCTGATAGGTTTTCTTTTGAATAATTAAGAATAATATCATCAGAAAAAGAAATGGAAATCTTATCCGGAAACATTCTTAAAACTTGATTATCTAAGGTTCCTTCATCATACTCAATAAATTCTCCTTTACTTATAATTGCTATAAAAAATATAAAAAATAATACTGATAAAATCTTTTTCATTTAAAACTCCTGTTTAGACGTGCTATGGCACGTCTCTACGACCTATAAAACGACTGCTTCGGCGCCTTGAAGTGAGTGGTTCTGTGGAATTCCATCCCATTTCACGAGATAAAAGAAACATTAAAGAACATTAATATAAGATATAAGAGACCGGTACACTAATCGTATTTTTACAGTATAGTGAATTATTTTATTTTGAAAAACTGTAAGATTTTATTCAAAAAAATCAGTCATTTATTATGTTTCTGTTTCTGGTACCTGTTATGTTCTTGTTTACCGGTAATTTCGATCTCAGCTACTCCGATGAACCATTTTTCATCCGTGAACTGACCGGAGATATTTATTTTCTTTTTGGAACCTGATTCAATATATCCGATATAACTGATACCTTCTCTCTTGGAGAATTTAATCTCCATCCTCTCCTTACCTTCTGCTCCTACAATCTTAACATCTGTAGGTTTAAGAACTCCATTCATAAGAATTGTATCCTGTTTAATATCATTGACTGAATAACCTTCTGGCATCTCCTTTATCCATACAGTAAAAACTCCCTTGTCTTGTGCCATGTGAAACCAATTCAGGTTCCAATTATCAGGATTAACTTCAATATTGAGATTAACTAATTGATTTTCCATATTTACAAATAAGCGAAATGGTTCAGGATAAATTTTACCAATTTCAAAGGGAATTGCAATTGCTGAATTTCTTTCTTGAAATTTTGATGCTTTAAGGGTATATACTCCTTTAACTGTAATTACTGAAGAACCAACCTTAGAAAAATCAAGCAGATAATTTAAATCAAATTCATCGTTAATTATCTTCCATGGTTCAATATAATATCCTATCTTACCTATTGAAATTTTTTCTGAATATCTCCATCTCCATTCTATTAATTGTGAATTAATACCATCAAAACTTAAATTAAAATCATGTCCCATTCCCGGACCTTTAATAAAGCCAACTCCATAAAATACTTGTCCTTTATCACTTAAGTTTTCCTTTGAAAGATTTATAATGAATTCACCAGATTGATTATAAATAATAGTATCAGGTAAAAATCGTATTGCTTGATTATCTAATCTACCATTTGTATATTTTATATAATCACTATACGAAAAGGCAAAAATCATAAGGAAAAACATAAATATCAAAAAACATTTTTTCATTACTAAACCTCCTTATTTTCTTATAATTCGAAAATACTTAAAATCAACATAAGGATCATAATCCTTAACAATCATATGATATCTTATGTCAACAATACCCCACCACATGCAGGTTTGTTTTATATACTCAGCCGGTGGTAATTTTCTATTAACCCACGCATCTTCATGCGTTAACTTATATCCGTTTCTATTACCAATACCAAAATTCATTTTATGACCAATTTCATGAAGTTGAAACCTTGTCATAAATTCTTCAAGCTCCCAGTGATGACAAATAGGTGTTCCCCTTGTACTTGTGTTTTGTGGATCATTGTAATCATCATAATTATCTGCAATATCATATAAATTAATCCAATCATCGAAATCTCCATCATTGTTTACATCTTTACCTTCTTTCTCGTTAAAATATATTTCAATTTCTTCCGGATTTCCACCATCTTTGTAACTGCATAAATGTACCTTAAAAGGCTTTTCACGATAAAATTTCTCATGAACCCAATTTCCTATCCTATAATTTAAAGCAACAGGATTATTTGGAAAATTTGGATCATTCGGAATTGCAAGAAGATTATTAACCGCACCTTGATAAATAATTATTGTACCATTTCCAGTACCAACCCCTGAAGTTCCTTCTTCAATTTTCCCATAAGTTGTACCTGAATCTTTAGTTGTTATTAAACCTGTTTGTCCGCTTGCGAAATTCTCATATTTCATATTTATATAAAAATCTGAGCTGGTCATTTTAATATTAACAGGTAGTAAGTTTAATATTTCATGAACTTTAATATTATATTTTCCTAATGTTGACTTCGTATCATTTGTTAATATCGTATTACTATCAAATCTATCAGTTGTTGAAGTAAAAAACAAATCAATTTCAGAAGAACTCATTTGTTTTATATTATTTAAATCTGAATTAATATTTAAACCAATTCTTTCTCTAATACATGTATATCCTGTATATTCAATAAAAGCGCTAAACCCATCGCCACTCCAAAGGTTATTTACTCCTTGAACATCTGGTAATTCTCCATCCCAATCAGGTGTAAATTCATTTATATTACTAATGTTATTGATATGTTCTATCTCTTCTCTCTCCCAGGCATCAGCCATTTGATCATCATCTGCATCTTTTGGAACTTCTTTAATAATAGGTTCTTTTAATTCATTTTCATTAACTTTATCAATAACAATTTGTACAATTGTTCCTGCTGTTTCTCTTGGATAATAAGTAATTTCTTCAAAATTGGAATTCTGTTCGCCTGACGGAATAGTAAAAGTTTTGTTTTTTGCTTCTTGATTTGTTATTGGTTCGAAAAGAAAACCAATATAATTTTCTGTTCCTCCATTTGTGTTCCTTAAAATGACATTCGCTTTTAAATCCTTCGATACATTAGTTTCACTTTCCACCCTTACATATAATTTTTCTTCAATGTATTGGGGATAATAAGTATCTAAATCGATTTTTTTAGTACAATTCTCATCCGTATAAACTTCAATTGATAATTCAGGAATTTCTTCTTCCTGTTCAATTTTTACAATTGAAACTTTATCATTTCCATTGGGATATATATACTCATCTGATTTATAAAACACATAGATATTCCCGTCATTATCAATATCGAAATCTGCAAAGCT
>DAOVMD010000467.1 GCA_030630935.1 Candidatus Mcinerneyibacteriota bacterium
CAAATAATCGGTGAGTTCTTAAATGAAGCAGCTAAGTTAGATAAACCCACCAATAAAGAGTTAGTTCCTTTACTATCAGAGATAACAGGTATGGATATAGATAAAGAATTGAATGTTAATCTTGAAGAAGTCGTTGAATTTGTAAATAATAATTGAATGATTATATCATAAAAAGATTGAGAAAAAATTTACAAATTTATTAGATTACAATAATATTCATAAATAATACAGACATTAGAGCTTTTTTTTAAAGGATTGTATAGACTGTGTTAATCCATTTAATCTAACAAACAATATAATGAGTAATATCCTAATATAATAGAAATTACGATATGAATTATCGCCAAAGATTCTACATTTGTAGTGACATTCGTACTATTGATTGTTATCAACCGTTATTTGTCATTGTGCATCGAAGCGTAGTGAGATCTAGCTTATGTCCGACTTGTCCTGAGCATAGCAAAGGAACCAGGCGCGGCAATCTCTCTTTTTAAAAAACATTATTAACTTAAACAAAACCTTCACTGCGCTAAGAGATTGCTTCAGTCACTACGTTCCATCGTAATGACAAAATGGAGTTATAGGACAGCATTAATGTGGTTCAACACCTGTCCCCATCCAAAATTCCAAGATTTATAACTTGACTTTACTTACTATATAATATATTATAATATTTAAATTGGAGAAGCAATTTTGAAAAGGAATTTTATTCCAAGATTCATTGAGAAACAGTACCTGAATAAGAGATACAAAGGTAAATTTCAAGCGGTCACATTATTCATGGATATAGTTGGTTTTACTTCAATGACAGAGACTTTAATGAATTATGGGAAGGAAGGCGCAGAAGTCCTTTCAGAGATTATTAATGAGACATTTGAATCGGCGATCAATTCTATTTATTTAAATAATGGTTGGATATTATCATTTGCCGGGGATGCATTTACTGCGGTATTTACGGGAAAGAAAGTGCTGAATTCAATCAGTTCAGCAATTGAAATCAGGGATCTATTTAAGGATCTTAAAATCAAAACCAAGTTTAGAGAATTTAAATTTAATGTTCGAATAGGTTTATCATTTGGATTGGTAAAGTGGCGGATTATCTCTGACCGGAAACAAAGTTTATTTTACTTTTTTGGAGAAGGACTTGACCAATGTTCAGATTCAGAACACCATTGTAAACCGGGTGAGATTATTATAGATAAGAATTTGAAGAAATTAATTCGAACCGGGATTAAAACGAAGGGAAAAAAACAAGGATTCTTTTCTGTTACTGAAATCATAAAAAAAATACCGAAAACCACTCCCCGTAAAAGGAAAGATATATCACGATCAGTTCTAAAGAAATTTGTTCCTCCCGCAATTTTAAATTTGAAGCAGATTGGAGAATTCCGGGATATTGTTTCTGTTTTTATTTCTTTTACTTTTGGTGAGAAAAAAGATCAATTTGATAATAATATTATCGATTTAATAACTTTAAAAGTTCAGCAATACGGTGGATACCTAAATAAGATTGATTTCGGTGATAAGGGCGGAGTTATCCTTGTTGTTTTCGGAGCACCTTTAGCATGTGAAAAGGCAAAGAAAAGGGCATTGGAATTTGCACTTAGCATTAAAGAAAATATAACAGGGAAAAACAAAATCAGATTTGGAATAGCTTCCGGAGTAGTTTATTCTGGGATTATTGGAAGTAAAGAAAGAGCTGAATATACAATTATGGGGGAGGTAGTAAATCTTACTGCAAGGTTTATGATGAAAGCGAAGTGGGGAGAGATTTATTTTGATGAAGAGATATTTCAAGATATAAAAAATGACTTTAAAATAAATTATATTGGAGTACAAAAGTTTAAAGGGTTTAAAAAAGGAATAAAAGTTTATAAGGTAATTAAAGAAACTAAAGATATCAAACAAAGTTTTACCGGAAAAATGATTGGTCGGCAAGCCGAATTGATAAAATTAATAAAATACCTGAAACCTATCAGAGCTAATAAATTTGGCGGATTGGTTTATATAGATGGTCAAGCAGGCATCGGGAAAAGCCGATTAGTTGATGAATTCAGGAAATCATTACCAACTTCAAAATTTAAATGGCTTTATATGCCCTGTAACGCGATCTTGAAACAGAGCTTTAATCCTTTTATTTATTTCTTGCGTAATTATTTTAAACAGGACGAAGATAACTCTTCCAATACAAATAGAAAAAACTTCGAGAAGGAATTTAAAAAACTCATAAAAAGTATTAAAAATAAACCGTTGCAAGATGAGTTATTAAGGACTAAATCTTTTATTGCTGCTTTACTCAATATATTTTGGGAGAGCTATATTTACAGTCAGTTGGATGCAAAAGCTAAGTACGAAAATACATTATTCAGTGTTAAGAATTTTATAAAAGCAATTATTAAAAATGGCTCTAGTTTAATTTGTGTGGGTAAATCACGTTATTCCTCCGCATGTTAAGTAGATCATATTCATCATCATTTTATCTGTTTTATATCCATATGCTCTCTTTGTATATACTCTGATTTTGTTGTTTATGCCTTCAGAG
>DAOVMD010000332.1 GCA_030630935.1 Candidatus Mcinerneyibacteriota bacterium
AGAATTAAGGGATGTAAATGAAGTAGGCGGGCGTCCGGGAACAACAATTAATGTTAAGAACCTCTTTTTTAATATTCCTGCAAGACGAAAATTTTTAAGGACAAAAACAACAGAGAATATTTATAATTTGGATATTATAACCAAGTTTGCATTGCTCTATTCAGATATTGCATTTAACTATACACAAGAGGGCAAGGAATATTTTAATTTTACATCCAAGGATTCACTTGAGGAAAGGATTTTGGTACTTCTCGGGAAATCAATGAGTTCTGAAAACATGATCAAAATTGAAGATAAAAACGATTTCATGAGTATAAGAGGGTTCATTGGCAAACCACATCTTGCTGGAACAAACTATGGGAAGCAATATGTTTTTGTAAATGGTCGAACTGTTAGGGATAGAGTTGTAAGACGCTCAATTGACCTTGCTTACGAAGGGTACTTAATGCGGAACAGGTATCCAACCGGTGTCCTTGATATTAAAATAAAAACTGATTTAATTGATGTAAATATTCATCCGCAGAAATTAGAAATAAGATTCTATTCACCAAAACAAGTTCAGAAATTTATTGTTAATTCAATTAAAACAGAGATGAAAAAACAAACTGATCTTATCCCCACGATTGATTTAATTCAAACTCATTCTACATCAGAGACCAATATACCGGAAAATTCTACGGTTCCCGGAGAACAGCAGTCAATGTTCCCAAATTCAAATCCTGAGACCCTTACTCCACTTAATAATGAAATATCTGAAGATGAGAATACTTCAACCGGGAAGAGCAGGGGCTTATTTGCCGGATTTCGATATCTTGGTCAGGTATTTCAAACATATTTAATTCTTGAATCTGAAAATGAAATGATCTTTATTGATCAACATGCTGCGGCAGAAAGAATTAATTTTGAGAAATTTACAAAATATCAGACCAGTCACACATTTCCCATTCAGCAATTGCTTTTTCCTCTTGATATTGAACTTTCATTAGCTGAATCCGAGTTTTTAAAGGAGAATTTAAATATCTTTCAAAATATAGGCATTCAAATTGAATATTATGGGAGTAATACTTTTATTATTACCGGGATTCCAATTATTCTTGATCCCGACTTCTCACCGACCGACTTTAAAGATGTATTTGAAAAAATTTTCATATCTAAAGATAAAAGCAACCTTCCTGATTTATCAAAAGAACTTATTAAAGAGATGGCTTGTAAAGGCTCAATCAGGGCTAATCGAATTCTTGACAGAGCAGAGGTTTTTGAACTGCTCAGAGAACTTGATGCTGCTGATAATCCTTTTAACTGCCCACATGGCAGGCCTACTATAATTAGATTCTCAGAAAAGGAATTAGAGAAAATGTTTAAAAGAATAGTTTAAAGGAGATTATTATGGGATTTTTTGATTCAAAAATGGACTCGGATACAATTAAACAAATGACCGAGACTCCATTCGATACTATTAATCTGTTATTTCTATTTCTTTCGGAACAGTTAATCTTAAAAAGTAAGATTGGAAAACATATTGCTGCTGTGAAATCCGGGGAATGTGAGGACCCAAGTTTTAAAACTAATGATATGATCGCTCAATTTGTTAGTTTATCATATTTCATCGATAAGGAAAAGACTCAAAAAAGAGTAGATTTTGGGAAACCCTTATATGAATATGATAAAGTCTTTAATACAATGTCAACAATTGAATGGGATTTTATCAAGATTAATAAGACATACTTGAAAAAACATACTCTTGTAGAAGCTAAAATTGTAAGAAACGAATATGCAACAATCGAAATTAAAATGGATACAAAATTTAAATTCTATCAGAAAGAAATTAAAGAGATTATTGATATGATCGAAGATAAGTTTAAAGATGAAAGCGGTTCACCAAAATATATGTGCTTTTCTAATGGTCCGGAACTTACAATTCTTACTAAAAACGCAGAAGAGATAATAAAAATTACCCAGAGAGGTTTCAAGATGTTTGTGTATGGAAAAGTTGATGTGGTTCTTGTTTCTATGCCCGGAGCCGGAGAAATATTCAATCTGATAATTACTTATGTTCAAAAGAAAATGCATAAGAGCAGAGCATTTTAATAACCCAATATAATAATATTTATACTTATATAATTAAATTAGTAGTTGAAGGTACTTGGTGAATAAAGTTATTAAAGAGAAGGTATTTAGTTCAGGAAAGAAGCTTCAAATAGTTTCAGGTGATTTAACAATTGAAGAGGTTGATGCGATCGTAAATGCAGCAAATAGCCAGCTTTCTCATGGTGGTGGAGTTGCGGGAGTAATTGTCAGGAATGGTGGGAGTATTATTCAAGAAGAGAGTTCACAAAAAGCACCTATTCCTACCGGGTCAGCTGTTTTTACAACTGCTGGTTCTTTACCTTCGAAATTTGTAATTCATGCGGTAGGTCCAATTTATGGAGAGGGAGAAGAGGAATCTAAGTTAACCGCCGCAATTCAAAGTGCGCTTCGGATTGGAACCCAGCTAAATCTAAAATCAATTTCATTTCCAGCAATTTCATCGGGTATATTTGGATTTCCAAAGGACCGTTGTGCTGAGATTTTTCTAAACGTAATCGAGGAATATTTAGAGAATTCAGAAACTACAATTGATTTAGTTCGGTTATGTAATATTGATTCTTTAACCGTTAATATTTTCAATGAAAAATTCCATGAAAAATTTAATATTTGACAAGTTCCCGGCTTCTGAGCTTGATGCTTGGTTTTCTCTTCAACTAAGTTGGACTCATGAACTCCGGGAATATATTTGCAGAAAAGTTAAGATTCGAAGATTTAAAACAATACTTGAATTAGGTTCGGGAACCGGGCGTTTGCTGGAATATTTTTATTTGAAATGTTCAGACGCTGAAATTTATGGGACTGAATTATCGCAGAATTTATTTGAGGAGTCCATATCGAAATTTCCTGAATTTAATATTATTCATAAAGATTCTTTATCATTTCTTAAGGAGACAAATAAGAAATTTGATATAATCTACTGTCATTTTTACTTATTATGGGAAAGGGATAGAGTTGAGTTAATGAAAGAAGTAAAACGACATCTTGAGCCAAATGGTTTTTTCATAATCTTCTCAGAACCTGATTATGGCGGTGTTTTGGAGTCACCTGAACCATTACGGGCAGAACCCGATATTAAGTCTATTCAGGTCAATGCAGGAGATCCTTATGTTGGCAGGAAATTATTACCTGATATTCGAAAATGTGAATTTAAAGTAGTTGAATCCGGGTTAATCAGTAAGATAAAATCAAATCTCATTCCTGAAAAGGAAAACTTTTATAATGAATTCAAGTTTTATAAAAATTTCTGGTCTGAAATAATGACTACAGAAGAGATTGATAAAATTAGAGATAAAATCCTGGTGTTTATTGAAAAGAGGGAATATTTTTATTTCCTTCCGATTATGTATTTTATTTTACGACCTTAACTTTTGCAGGTCTTAGTAATTTTTCTTTAAATAAATACCCTTTCAGTAGAACCTCTGAAATTATTCCCGATTCTTTACCATCTGTCATCTGAACTGCTTCATGGTAATTGGGGTCAAATTTCGAATTCAGTGACTCCATATTTTTTAAACCTTCATCGGATAATATCTTTAAAAACTCAATATGTATAAGATTTATTCCATGTATTATTTCTTTAGGATCTTTAATATCCTTTGAATTCTTAATTGCTAATTCCAGATGATCAAGAAAAGGTAAAAGTTTCCTCATGAAATCTTCAATCGCAATCTGAATACTCTGGTTTTTTGCTTTATTTAATCTATTTTTAACATTTTCAAAATCTGCATGAATTCGCAAAAACTCTTCGCTCTTTTTCTTTTGAATCTCATCAAAATTCTTAATCTTCTCGGATGCAATGTTTAACTCTTCTTGTAATGAGTTATATTCTTTCTTTAATTCCTTAATCTGATTCCGTTTTTTATCCAAACTCTTTTCAAGATCTTCTATAGTTGGCGGTTTCTTTGATTTCTTCGACATATTAAATCTCCTGGTAGATTTTGTTTAAAGTAGTTGATAAATATTTTGAAATATAATCAACCATTGAAATGATCTTTGAATACTGCATTCGTTTTGGCCCAATAACTCCAATCACTCCAATTTTATTTGACTTGATATTATAAGGTGA
>DAOVMD010000429.1 GCA_030630935.1 Candidatus Mcinerneyibacteriota bacterium
AATTAAGCGTAAGAGTTTTAAAGTAAATAATTCAAAGAAACTTAAATTAACTATTTCATTGGGGATCTCTGTTTATCCAAGAGATGGTATGAAGGCATTAGACCTGATCTCAAAAGCAGATAAAGCGTTATATAAAGCCAAAGAGACCGGGAGGAATAAAACTTCACTTCAAGCGAGATAACAATATGAAGAAGAATTCAATAAACATTATCGGAGGTGGGCTAGCCGGTTCAGAAGCAGCATTCTTTCTAAGTAAGCACGGGGTAAAAGTTAATCTTTTTGAGATGCGGCCAGACGTTGAGACTCCGGCGCATAAAACCGGATTACTTGGTGAACTTATCTGCAGTAACTCCTTAAAATCCAACCGCCTGGATACCGGGGGAGGTTTATTAAAGGCTGAGCTTAATATCCTTGAGTCATCACTTCTTAAAATTGCAGAAGAGAACCAGGTGAAATCAGGAGCAGCACTTACAGTAGACAGGAAAAGTTTTTCAGAAGAGATTACAAGATTAATTTCTGAATCTAAAAACATAAGTCTGATTCGAGAAGAGGTTACTAATCCGGAGAACCTTGAGAAACCAATTTTAATTGCATCGGGTCCATTAACTTCTCCAGGCTTATCGGGTTGGATGAAATCTGTTCTTGGAGAAAAGCATCTTTATTTTTATGATGCAATCTCGCCAATTATTTCATGGGAATCAATTAACCAGGACAAGGGTTTTTTTGAAAGCCGTTATGGAAAAGGCAGTAAAAATATATTTAACCTTCCCATGTCGGATACAGAGTATAAAAATTTCTGGACTGAGCTCACGAATGGAGAAGTAACGCCTCTTAAAGAAGTTGATAAGTTAATTTATTTTGAAAGTTGTTTACCTGTTGAAGAGATTGCAAGGCGGGGAATAAAATCTCTTTTATTTGGTCCGTTAAGACCGGTTGGATTTGAAAACCCGAAAGCAAAGGGAGCAAAGGCCGTTTTACAGCTAAGGCCTGAAAGTCCGGAAGGACAATTCTTTAATTTAATCGGATTTCAAACGAGATTGAAATATGGTGAGCAGAAAAGGATATTCAGGCTCGTACCTGGTTTGGAAGAAGTTGAATTTATCCGGTTTGGGAGCATGCATAGAAATACATTTATAAATTCCCCGGCACATTTAAAAAACAATTTGCAATTTAAGAAACTTTCCGGTGTTTATCTGGCGGGTCAAATATCTGGAGTTGAAGGATATATTGAATCTGTCATGAGTGGTTTAATTGCAGGGATCTCTATCCTATCAAGTTTAAAAGGGATAGAGTTTACTTCCCCACCTCCTGAGTCAATGATCGGAGCAATTTTAAAAACCATCTTAACATATAAAAAGAACTTTCAGCCGATCAATGCAAACTTCGGTTTAGTCCCTGCGTTAATAACAAAAATAAAAAATAAAAAAGAAAGAAGGAATGCTCAGGCAGAAAGAGCATTAAGAACCCTGAAAAATTGGAGTGATGGATTTGTTGAGAAAATTTAATCTTCTGATTATATTAGTATTAATTATTAGTATAAAAATCTTCCCTGAAGCAGATGAACTTAAATTACATCACACCATTAATTCTGAAATACTGAATTTTAATTATAATGATTTTGAACAGGGAGCAAGACTTCCAATATTCAAGTTTAAAACCAATGCGGTTAATGACAGATGGTTCTCTGAAGATAAATATAAACACTTTATCCTTTCAGCAGGTATGACAATCTGGACATATCAATTTCTCCGGTTTCAAAAGAATAAGGGGCAGACAAGGTCACGAGACCTTTCAATAGGAATAACTTTTGGAGTAGGAATTTTTAAGGAACTAATAGACTCAACTAAAAAAGATAATCACTTCTCATATAAAGACTTAACCTGGAATGCAGCAGGAATCTTAAGCGCGTACTTCTTATATATAAAATAATAAACCTAATGAAGAATGAACAATGAAGAAGTAAAAATGAATAATGATTTTGCATTACATATTATGCTGCATTAGTAGGGGTTAACGGTGTTAACCCTGATTAAAAGAATTTAACACACCCTCATGTTAAAAAATAAAATAACAAGAAGAATTATATATAATGAAAAAGAAAGATAAAAACAAAAAAATTAACAGGGACCTTTACGAGACTTGTATTTATTATTTAATTATGATATACATATTGTAGAGACGTGCCATGGCACGTCTCCCTTTTTCAATAATGATGCTTATTATAACAATTGAATGCAAAAACAAATTCTTCAGCAGGTTGACGACCGAAGGGAGGAAATCCCGTATCGCTAAGCGCATCGGGAGATGTACGGGATTGACGGGATGAAAAAATAGCATCACTTCGCTCTGCAATGAAAAAGTAAGAATGAAAAATGAATAATACTTTGCATTTTTAATTATATTGCATCTTTTATAGCGAATGATGCTTAAAGGAACTAAAGAATGCTTTTTTTACCACACCGAAGTGAAAATTCGAGATAAACTTGACTAGTAAGTAGGTTATGTGCTATACTAAAATTAGAAGGATTAATCAACAGCTCTTTAAAAGGATTTTTATTTGGGTTAAAAAGAAAAAAGACAAAGGATATAATAAGAATAGTATATATTGGTCTCAAATTTGGAAAAATTACAGATATGGCAATGATTGAAAAGTGTGAGCATTAGCACTTGACATAAATAACAAAATAAAAAATAGGATTAAATGATGATCAAGTCAAAAAGTTTAGTAATTATTATTTTTTTAGTATTGTTCTTTTTACCATCTATGGTTTTTACAAATGATAAAAATTCATTTTGTAAAATTGAAAAGGATAAATATAAATTATTATTAGGAAATTTTAAAAATCCTGGATTTAACGTAGGTTTCAATAATACCTAAAATCCCGAAAAATTATAACTATGTTTTTATTTACCCGGAATAGGAGTAGAAAATTCTTTAAAAATGTCTTTGCTTTTTCGTGAAACTTCATTAATTAAATGAAGTCCATCACTAAACTTTATAACCTTTATTTTTTTTAATTCATAAAACATTTCTTGTTTTGTCATTTTTTTGAG
>DAOVMD010000066.1 GCA_030630935.1 Candidatus Mcinerneyibacteriota bacterium
TAACGAAGCCCGTCAAGAAAACTACGAAAAAGGTTTCCAAACTGAAAACGACTGCTAAGAAGAATGTAACGAAGCCTGCTAAGAAAACTACAAAGAAAGTTTCCAAACCAAAATCTACTGTTAAGAAAAAGGTAACGAAACCCGCTAAGAAAACTACAAAAAAAATTACCAAACCAAAAAATATTGTTAAGAAAAAAGTAACAAAATCCGTTAAGAAAACTACAAAAAAAATTACCAAACCAAAAAATACTGTTAAGAAAAAAGTAACAAAGCCCGTCAAGAAAACTACAAAAAAAGTTGCTAAACCTAAATCTGCTGTTAAGAAAAAGGTAACAAAACCCGCAAAGAAAACCTCAAGAAAAGTTACTAAACCTAAATCTATTGCTAAGAAGAAAGTAACGAAACTTGCAAAGAAAACCAAAAAGAAAGTTGCCAAACCGAAGTCTTCTGCTAAGAAGAAGGTTCGGAAGCCCGCAAAGAAACCCCTTAAAAAAACTGTTAAACGGACTGGTTTAGAATTAAAAAAAGTAAGAGCAAGAAAACCTATCCTTAAGTCAGTTAAAATCAAAGGAAAGAAAACCAAAAAGAAAAAGCTAATAACTCGAAAAATCTTAAATGAGATTTTAAGGGAAGTTAAATCTTTTGAACAAATTTCCTATTTTGAATTAAATAGCATCATTCCTTTGGAATATGTTAATCCTGAAGTAATAGAAAGGATATTTGATGATTTAGAGAAACACTCTATTATAGTAATGAGCACACGGGAATTAAATCTCCCCGAGAA
Source organism: Candidatus Mcinerneyibacteriota bacterium (assembly GCA_030630935.1). Classification (GTDB taxonomy): domain Bacteria; phylum AUK180; class AUK180; order JAQVHJ01; family JAQVHJ01; genus DAOVMD01. The sequence goes on from DAOVMD010000066.1 coordinate 785, forward strand.
CAAGTTAAAGAGAGAATTACAAGAGAAGGCAGCATTAAGTGAATCAGAGAAATTAGAGGAGAAGAAGACAAGTGACCCGCTATATCTTTATTTACGAGAGATGGGTAAATATAATCTTTTAACTCCTGAAGATGAAGTTAGATTATCAGAGACAATTGACGATGGTCGTAGGAATATGATCAGGTTAATTGCTATTACAAAGACTAACTTATTTGAATTACTTAAGTTAAAAGAAAAATATATAAATGGTATTAATGAAGGGATCAACAAAATTGAGAAGATTTTAATTTTAGATAATCTTTATGATCTAAATGCTGATATGAAGAGGAAGGAAACTGAAAAATTCATTAATAATGTAAATAAGATTGATAAATACTATGAGCATTTACTTGAATTGAAGAAGAGTCAAAGAAAGAAAAAGAAGAAAAAGCAAATTGTTCTTAGTAAGGAATTTTTAAAGTTACAGAAAAACCTGGATTCCTGTGTTTCTAAGTTAAACTTATCTGATGATTTTATTAAGAGGATTGTTTCATATTTAAAGGGTGATATTAAAAGAAACAAAATAAAAGAAGATTTTTATTCAAAGACCGAACTTCGAGACATTCTCAAAGATGTAACAAAGACTCAAAGTTATGTTGCATTAGCAAAGAAAACAATGGTAAATGCAAACCTAAAATTAGTTGTAAGTATTGCAAAGCGTTATGTAAACAGAGGTCTTTCCTTTCTTGACCTAATTCAAGAAGGTAATATTGGATTAATGAAAGCAGTAGATAAATACAAGTATAAAAAGGGATACCGTTTCTCAACCTATGCAACGTGGTGGATTCGTCAGGCGATAACCCGTGCAATTGCAGATCAAGCCAGAACTATCCGAATCCCTGTTCATATGATAGAAACCAAAAACAAACTCGCAAAAGTAATGAAAACCCTTATCCGAGAGAAAGGTCGTGATCCATATCCTACAGAGATTGCCAAAAAGATGAATATTCCAGTAGAGAAAGTCATTGGAATTCTTGAAACTGTTAAGGATCCTGTTTCTCTTGATATGCCAATTGGAGAACATGAAGATAGTGCATTGGGAGATTTCATTGAGGATAAAGAAGCTCAGTCACCGTCAAAATCAGTTAAGAGATTACTTTTAAAAGAACGTTTAAAACAAGTTCTAAAGACTCTTACGCATAGAGAAGGTGAGATTATAAAATTACGCTTTGGCCTGGATGGAGATTCACCAAAGACATTGGAAGAAGTTGGCGAGATATTTAAAGTAACAAGAGAACGAGTTAGACAAATTGAAGCTAAAGCATTGCGTAAACTAAGACACTCTACAAGAAGTAGATTATTAAAAGAATTTTTTGAATCTGAATAATGGATTGTTAAATGACCGAAAAAGTAAAAAAGATTATTTCTCAAGAATATATTGACGATCTTGATTCAAGACTCTTTTCAGCAGAAAATAATGATGCAGTTATTGATATGGATAAATTTATTATCTCCCAGCAGAACTTAATCAAGTTTATCATTAACAAGATATCTGATTATCCAACTTCTATTCAGGAGAAATCTAATTTTATTAATTTCTTCATTTGGAAAGCTTTTGAAGAAAACATTTCAGAAATCTCAATTAAGAAATTATTAATCTTATATGAGCGAAATAAAGTTTGGTTTCAGAAGATTCTTTCAGTTGCTAAAGAGAATGTTTTTGAAACTTTGAAGAAGGAAATGTTAATAATACGTCAACCCTATTTACTCAATTGGGTTTTAGAAGAACTCTTACAAGACTCAAAGTTATTTGAAGAGATTAATTTTGAAATCCAGTCGGAATTATTTATTCTATTTAAAACGATTATTGACATATTTGACATTGAAGTAAATGATAATTACTTGAAATAATATTTCGTTTTTTCTTTTTCTGAATGACTTGTTACTTTAACTCTTACCCCTTCAATAACCTGAATTTTTTCCACAAAGCTATGCATCTCTAACATATCTCTTCTTAATATTGATTGTTCACTATAAGTCAACCAATATGCATTTAATCCTTGTTTTATAAAAGAATCAATATGGTCCCTATTTACATTAAAATTAATTCTATATACTAACTTCAGGTTTTTACTCTCTAATATCTTTTCGTTTAATATCCTTTTGAATGTACCCCTTTTTAATTGAGCAATAAATAGCTCCGCTGCATTTAAATTGGAAGGGAAGAAAAAGAAATCAGATGTAACTGCAAATGCCGGAATTAAGTCAGGTGGATAATTAGGAAGATTAGGGTAGAATATTTTAAACTGCCCTTTTTTCCTTACGTTTAATTTTATTAATTTTTCTGTTGATAAGTGAAAAGAATTATTAAAATAATCCTCAAGAATTTGACGTAAAGCTTTAAAGATTTCAGGATTCTTTTTTCTTTCAACAATAAAGACAGAAAGGTACTCAGTGGAGTTTTTTTCGTTTGTAAAAATATTTACTTTCGCATAAGAATTTCCAAATATCTCATTTAAATCATTTAATTTTAGGTTATAATCATTTTTATTTTTTATAGTCTCTTTCCAAATCCAGGGGATTGATCCATGTCCAAATGAATTAACACGATTCTTTGAAATCTCTGATTCTTCAGTTATATACTTCTTAAAAAACGAATTAAATTCCTCTTCAACTTTAGCAATAAATAATAAACAAGATCTTGGAATATAATGAAATATTTTATTGTTAATGGTATTTATTGAGATTGATTCAGAATTATCTTTAATATTAAAATACTTATCCTCGATTATATATTTTTTCTTGAATTCATAAATAATAAACTCTGAGTTAATGGAATTAAATTCATGATTATCCTGAGGATACCAGTATCTCTGAAAATAAGAATTCTCCGCACACCTGTCAAGGTCGAAATATGCAAACGCATTATAATTCTTATTTAAGATATCATTCACGCCCATAAACTCGCGGTTTTCGGAAAGTTTTTTGATATCTTTTCTGCCTTTTTTAATATCGATAATCTTCAAGATTAAATCAATTTGATTCGAAATAAAAATATTTTTTTTATCAAATAAAATCGCAAAAGTATTATCCGGATCATTTTCATTATAACCATAATATTCCACATCCAGATATTTCCTCGGTTTTAGTTTGTTTTTATTTTTCTTCAGAAATTTCTTAACTTTCTTTTCTTTATCCACCTTTACAATATAAATGGAATGAAGATCTTTAAATTCATATAGCGCAACTGCAACTTCTTCAGATAAAAGATTTCTGAAATTTTTTTCAATTATTTTAAAACCTAAAATATTCTCATACTTTTTCAGTTCTTGCTCAAAACGTAAGCCTTTCCTTGAATTATGCATATCCTTTTTTATATCACTTTTTGAGAAATTCAGCCAGAATTTTGTTTTTTGAAGATTATTATAATGTTTTTCAAAGTCTTTTATTCCTGCGTAAAAGTAAATATTACCAGGAATTTTATCTGGAATCTCTTTGCTAAGAACTTCTGAGTATATTTGAATTGGAGATATTAATATACATAGAAATAATATTGAAATATTTATAAAATTTCTCATATCATTTTTCCTCATTCTTGAAATATTTTCGGTATCTAACCGGTGAAGATAATAACATCATCTTTTTACATTTTTCTAAACTATCCTGCTCATTAAGTGATTTGAAATATTCATATTCAAATTGAAGTAGTGTAAAGTTAAAGGGATTAATAAGTTCTGCTTGATTTTTCATTTTTTTAAATAATTCTTCGTCCTTAATAAATTCAGCAGTTTTAATTAGGACAATAACATATTTCAACTCATTAGGATTATTATCTATTAATTGTTTTAATTCCTCTGTTAATTCACCTAACATTGTATTTAATTTAAAACTCGAAAAACCAATTAGTATTTGTTCTTTTTTCGTTATTTCTGTTGTAGCAGTTAAAAGTTCTGTATAAATATCAATCGCTTCTTTATGTTTATTATTTTCATTTAAAAGAGAAATTAATTTTAAAACCTCCTTTATAGAATCCGGGTTCATTTTGTAGTAGTTATACCTATATTGAATTGCGAGTTCCTGAAAAGAAAACTCTTCCGCAAGGTCAGCTGACTTCCTGATATGGATAGAATAACTATGATTCAACCCGTAATACTTCTTTAAATTTCTTTTACAAGCGTCAAAATCACCCTGGGCATAATTTAAATTAGTCAGAGCTTCATAACCGATTTCCAATTTAGTTGGGTTTCGGGAAGTGATAAGTTTCTCAATTTCCATTTCGGCTTCATCGAAATCATTAATTTTAATTAAGGATAAGATATATAGCTTCAATAAATAGTCATTTCTAAGGATATCATTTTGCTCAATTCGTTTTCTGGAAATAAAATTAATCGGTTCTTGATACTGCTCTGTCTTCCAGTACAAATTGATAACATCTTCCAAAAATTTATTTTGTTTTGGAAAACTATTTGATAGTTTTTCAAATATCTCAATCTTTTGGTTTGCAAATTCATCATGATAGTTATTTTCAATAAAATATATTACATCCGTCATTTGCCAATTATAAGGGTCTTTAGCTTTAACTATCTCATCAATAATTGTCGAAAGGATATCTATACCTATCTCCGGATGACCAATTTCATTAAAGGTTTTTGCAATATTAATCAACCTGGAATTGTGATGAATATTTTTCTCTTTAATGGAATTAAGGTACTCAATAGCTGCGGTATCATCACCAAGTTTGTAAAGGAATTTCGCTTTTTTTAGTTGATTGTTAAAATCATTTTTTAAGTATAATCCAAAATCAAAATATTTAATTGCTTCTTCTTTTAATCCCAATTTCAAGAGATATTCTGAGAATTCAAGATACTTAATATCGCGTAAAGGCAATTCTTCAAGGATCTCTGAGCCATATTTAATTGCTTCATCTATCATTCCAAGCTCAGCAAGTATTTCACCATATAATTTTGGATAGGAATGAGCAGACTTCTCTAAGCGGGTACGCGCATCTTCATATTTCTTTAGCTTGATCTCAACACGCGCTAGAAATAAATCGCTTAACTTCAATTGACCTTCTTCTTTAAGTATTTCTTCATAGAGTTCTCTCTCAAATAATTTTCGATAAATATCAATATCGTGCTTACCTACTTTCTTTAATAATTCAATACCTTTCCAAATATCACCATGCCTAATGTACATATCTGCAAGCATCAATAACATAGGTTCATGTCTCGGCAACTTCAATGATTCGAGATAGGCATACTCCTTTTTAATTAAACGTAGAGAATCTACATAATCAAAAAGTACTATAACTTGTCTCTTCTTATATGAATAATACGATGAGTTGATATATTGACTCTTAAAATCTGAAATTGCAGAATCTAATGCTTTTTTGTACCGTCCCGTAAGCATATAAAGTTTTAAAAGTTTTATTTTAATGTTTTTCTTTTCCCATTTTTTTATTGAATCTTTTTTTAATTTTATTAATAATTCTTCTGCATGCTTATATAATTTATGCTTTAACAATATTTTGAAAACTTTAATCGAGTAATAATAACTGTAGCCTTTCCTTCCAAAAACTTTAACAATCTTCTTCCAAGATTTAACTGCCATAGCTTCATTTCCAATTTGAAAATATAGCGTACCAAGCTCTTCATATTGTAATACATTATAAGTCGGGTAAAGTTTAATTATCTTTTCTAATGCAGTAATAGCCTTTTGATATTCATTTTGTGCCTTATAAAGATCTACTAACTTATAGTTCAAATCAATCCTACCAGGTTCAAGGAAAATTGCCTTCTCAATATATTCAGCTGAGGATGAATAATCCTTCTCAAGGAATTTAAGATAATAACATAAGTATGCATACCTGTAATCACGGCTAACCTTCTCTTGTATCCCTTTAAAATGCTTGAATAAATTTTCATATAAATTCTGTTTCTGTGAATAAAGAAATACTTCATGGGCCAAGGTTTCATCAAGAGGAGTTATCTCCAGCATCTCCATATAAAATTGTAAGACCGTTTTAAACTTGCCTTTGTCAATAAAGTACCTGATAAATTCCCGATGAAGAGAAATCCGTTTCGAAGAATATCTATATTTATCCTTTCTTTCAAGCTGACGGAATTTTTGAATTGATTTTTGAAGAAGTTGCTTTGCTTCTTTAGATTGCCCCTGGTTTTCAAGGATCCTTGCCTTTTGAATTATGTGTGTAATATTATCTTTATCGAGATATATCAATCTGTCAAAGGTCGAATATGCTTTATTAAACTTCTCCAATTTCACATATAAATCTGATAAGTGACTGTAAATATTTATCAATTGGTTTTTCGTATAATAATTTTCTTCTGCTTTGAATTTATCTTCAAATCTAATCGAGACTTTTTCAAATTCCTTGACTGCACGATTATATTGTTTAATATTTTTATAATAATAAGCAAGATCAAGTTTTTCCGGGAATACCTTAATTAGTTGCTTTAGAACTTTAATACGGTTTTTTTCTTCTTCTCTGGTTGTGAAATATTTTATCGCTTTATAATAATATTTCTGCTTTTTTGGGTAGTACCCTATAAGTCTGAAGTATTCATTCTTTAATAATTGATATTGTTCTTCTTGCTCGAAATACTTTATTACCTGCTCATGGAAATATTCACCTTTGCATTTTTTTGTACCACGAACAAGTATAGAATAGGATTTTTCGAGCTCTTTAACATCTTTATAGAACAATGCAAATTCATAATAAACTGCTGCTTCATTTGGATTTCGGTCAAGTAAAGAATTTAACTGTAATTCGATCTCTTCCTTAAGTTCCTTTTTTAATGCAAGATATTTCAATCGTTTTCTAATCTGTCCTTCAACAACCCTATTTTCATAATAATCAACGTCATCATAATAATAGTCATCATCTTCGTAATAACCTTCCTCGTAATAATTAGTATGATAGTTCTTCAACTGGGTTTCTTTAATCCGAAATCTATTTACTAAAATTTTTAAATATTCAGTAATTGCTTTCTTATTATCTCCGAGTTGTTCATATAATGCTGCGAGTTCTTTAGCATATAAGAATTCATCATCCTGGATTATTCTTACCTGAATAATAACACTAATTGCTTCCTCAAAATATCCATAGTCAAAATAAATCGTTGCTAACTCCTTAAATAGATTTTGATTATTTCTATCAATTTTAATAATCTCCTTAAAATATTCAATCCCCTCTTCAACATAACCTGCCTCAGCAAGGATATCTCCTGCCTGGATGTAGTTATCCTTATTTAAAGGGTTCTGGAGTATAATTTTATCATATACCATTGCCGCCTTTTTCGGTTTATCAAAAGATTCATATAGATTGCTGAGTGGTTCAATAAACTTTTTGTTACCGGGAAACTTTTCATTTAGATCTTCAAAATAAGGTAGTGCTTCTTCATACATTGACATCCAGGAATAAGCCTTTGCAATAAAATATATTTTCTTATAATTATCCGGGTTATTGCTGATCTCAATTTTTGCCTTTAAGATTTCTGACTCTAATGCTCCTTTATGGAAAAGTGATTCAAAATATTTCCTTTCAATATTGGTTGAATACCACCAGTATTTTTCTAAAAACTCAACATTAAATTTTCCTTTTGAGCATTTAGTTCTAAAATTCATTCTATAAAAGTAATCAACTAATTGGTAATTCTTTTCATTATCAATTTTAGATTCTACAAGGTTATATGCTTCAATATAATAAGAACAATTATCAATGATATAAGAATTATTTGCAAGCTCCATATATACATTCAGCAAATCAAGTAATGCACCGTTTGAATATGGGTTATACCTGTAAACTTCCTGATAAAACTCTATTATCTTACGATACTTTTTCTGTTTCATATAGTAAGACTTAAGATAGTATTTTGCGTTATTATCTTTATATTCAACAATTAAATGCTTCAAAATATCTTCATACTCAGTATCAAAATCTGTAGTTTGCTTTTTTATATAAAGAATTTTATTGAAAAAGATTTTAAGATTCTGTGAGTCATCTGATTTTTTTATAAATCTCCTGCAAAATGAGAGAGCCGATTTCCAATTTCTCATTTTCTGGTGATAATTTACAATTGTTAAATAAGCTTTTTTCCTCAAACTTTCATCTTCAATATCTTTAAGCATGGTTTCGAGATAGTTAAATAAGCGTAATTTATTATTAACTTTTAAAAGACTACTATTTAAATAGTAATATTTCTGAAAGAAAGTATTCCTTTCATATACAACAGAAAAGAACCCGGAAATTCCACCTGGTCGGGAACCTATGAGTAATTCCCCGTACGGGAACGCATCGTATAAATTAAAACTGTTTAAATTAATTAATGCCAGGATAATTTTCACTTTTAAATCATGATTGTTTTTCTGTTTTGGATTCTCTAATAAATGCGTATTAAGAGCTTTTAAATAATAATGTTGATTATTAATTGCATGAAAGTAATCAGCTAAGTGGAGCCATTTTTCCGAGGCTTTGATATTATTAATATATTCAACTAAGTAATTTAAATCTGAATAAAAATAGAAGTAGTCCACAAGTTCAAATTTCTTTAATTTGCCTTTTTTCTCTTTTTCTAAAAGTGTTTTTTTATAGGTTTCAAAATTGCTTGATTCTGATAATAACCTTTTATATCTTGTTGAAACCTTATAATTATATGGATTATCCTTAAGGTAATCACGTGCTAATTTTATTGCTTGATCTATTTTCTGCTGTCTCTCAAGAATCTCAAGTTCCGAAATTAAAAATGTTCCGGGATCAAATTTCTTTGATGCTTTTTTAATAAGTTTCAAAGCGGCAGTATATTTCTTCAACTCAATTAGATAAGAGATATATTCATTATAATATTGAATGGAGGCGGCATCATAATTTATTAAATTCTCATAAATTGTTTCGATACCTTTACGGTTATTCTTCAATTTCAGGATTGTAATTTTCCGTTTCAGAATCTGATCGCTATATAAGGGTGATGCATATAAAATTACATCATAAACCTCAAGAGCTTTATTATACTGAAATTTAGAAAAGAAAATCTCCGCAATTAAAAGCAGGTACTCTGCTTTCTTTGGGGAAACTTTTACAATACCATTTAAAATCGCACTACCTTTCGAGTGATTGCCAGTCTTGAAATAATAACAACCCAGTAAAAATATCTTCTTCAGATGCTCTTCTTTCCTTAGGATTTTCTTATAATCTTGAGGGGAATTAATAAATTTATCTTCGTTAAATTTTATCTTGCTTAATGAATTCTTAACATTTATTAAGTCTATTTCAGGAACTTCCCAATACCTGTTAATTAAGTTTATACTGGGAAATTTAGTTTGAAAAATATTAATTGATGTTTTCTTACCTGTGGTAATCTTGAGATGGATATTTAGTTCAATAATATGGAGCTTTATTATATCTTCCTTTATCTTTTTTGGCTTTGTAATATTAATTAATCTCTCAATTTTTTCATCCTGCTCATATCCTGGTTCTACAGGTTCTTCCGGTGGTTTTGGACAACCCGAAATTATAAGGAATAAAAAAATAACTAAAATACTATAAACAGGAATTCTCAAGACTTTCATCTCTTTCCCCATACCTTCGATAAATTTTGAAGAAAAGTTATTAAAATAAAAATTGGTCTTAAAAATGAAAAGATAAATAATTTAAATTTATTATCAGTATTATAAATATACCTCATATCACCGGTCCCCGGGAATATCTTTTTCAGAATAAGGTGAAGTTTATTAATTGGATTTTTCAATGAAAAGAAATAGAGATA
>DAOVMD010000120.1 GCA_030630935.1 Candidatus Mcinerneyibacteriota bacterium
ATTATTATAATATAAATTATAGTTCAAAATATATAATCGGTACAAAAGAGTTAATTATTGATACAGATCTCGATCTACCTAAATTTGACACCCCATATATTCCGAGAAGTTCTTCTGAGTTCAATAAATTATTAGAAAAAATCCTAAGTAATATCGAGATCAGAGACGTTGAAGAGATTCAGGAAGATTATACATATCAAACAGATACCACAACAGATAATGACGGCTTACTAATTTTTTATATCCCGTTTGTAAAATTTTTAAAATATGATACTATCACTGATATGACTGATAGTAATGGTTATAAAATTAACTTTACGTGGACAAGTTTACCTTTTGATGATAAGAATATAAATGTAATCACCAGTATTGATTATAAAAACTCAATGGGTGAAGTCATAGAAGTAGAATATAGTTATAGTCATCAGGACATTGATTTTCCGGCAACTCCACCGGTAAGGTACTCCGGGAATAAAAGTGTTTATCTTCTTGAAAGTATTGTGTATAGAAAATCAGGAGAACAAGATCCTTTAATTAATGCATTTAACTTTGAATATAATGATCAGGGCTTTATTAATAAAGTAAAATATCCTATCAGAGATGAGTCCGAAGGTAAGGGCATAATCGAATATGAATATGAGCCATATAAATATATCACGGAAACAATCTTTGCTCAGCTTGTTCACAGTGACCCGTTAGATTCTGTTGGCGGCGGAGTAATCCAGGATGCAACTTATGGAGTTGTAACAAGAATTGAAGAAGGAGATAAAGTTACAAGATATTCCAGAGGGATTTTCCCGGGGCTTGTAGGAAATATAATTATGGGTTTCCCCAAACAGGTTTATGTAATTCACCCCGATAATACCTATGAAAAACATAATTATATTATCGAAGGTTATTGGGTGTCAAGCACCACATATATAAATTCGTGGAGAGCGGGTCATGAGGAATCAGTTGAATATTACAGTGCCTGGGAATCAGGAGATGATAAGATACTACAGAAAGTAGAATATGACTGGTGTGCACGAGGTTATCGAATTGTTAAGACATCAAGTGGAGATATTCCTTATGCTGCGAAAAATATAAGATTAGAAAGGAAAACAATTAAAAAATACAGTCAGGATGATCCAGACCTTTTTAAAACTTATGAGATTGAATATTCTAAGTATGACGACTGGGGAAATATAACAAGGATGGTTAATAGAAGAGATATTGAAGACCCTACTGATGATATATTTATTGTTAATTATTATCTTCATGATTTTGATTCAAACTATTGGTGGAAACATATTATTAATAAGGTTAGATTAACAATAGTAAAGGATAAAGATGGTAATATTCTGAAGAGGACCCGGTTCAAATATGACCAATCTATTCCTGAAAATTATGGAATAGATACTGAACAGAAGTATGAAGACGTGAATCTTAACCCTTCGAAATTAGGTGAGACATATCGCGGAAACCTGACAACATTGATTACTTACATTGCTCAACAGGATGAAGAAGGTCTATTTAGTTGGGATAATGTAATTGAAGTGAAACAGCATTTTACATACGATATATTCGGGAACCAGGTAACTTTAAAAGATTCGAAAGGGAATACTTCTAAAGTAACTTATGATGAAACATATAACTATGCTTTACCTGTTGAAGCGATTGATGCATTAAACTATAAGTCCGAAATTTCATATTACCAAAATACTTATCTTGTTAAAACTTCAACTGATATAAACGGTAATAATGTTTCTAATGAATATGATTCACTTGATAGAGTTATAACTACAATTTATCCTAAAACGATAGGGAGCTCTACAACTTATGAATACCACGATGATGTTTTTCCGGCATATACGGTAGTAAGAAACAATATTGAAGGGAATACATTTGCAGAAAGTGTATATTATTACGATGGAATGGGACGTTTTATCTATGGTGGTGTAAAGGAAGATATTAAAAATGGAATAGATTCCTGGGTAGTAAATGGGGTGGACTATGATCATATGGGGAGAAAAAAATATATCTTTGAACCGGGTAAAGATAAGAATGTTGACTTAAATAATTTTATCGACCCGCGTCCGCAAAGGAATCCGGATGGTTCATATTCGGGAGATGTGAAGTATATTAGATACGAATATGATGTCCTAGGAAGAACAAAGAAGGTTTTTATTCCTGATGCAGTAGAAGGGAATACTGCAACGTTAGCAATTATCTATGACTATGATGATTTTGAGAACTCAGTTAAGATAACCGATGCAAAGGGGCATTCGATTAAATATTATTTCAATTCACAGGATAAACTTGAGATGGTTGAAGAACTTGATGAGAACGGGAATACATATTCTAAAACCAGATTCAAGTATGACCTGATGGGTAATATGACAGAAATGCGAACCAGCAAAGATGGTGTAAACTGGATGGTCTCGAAATATACTTATGATTCGGAAGGGAGACTGATTAAATCAGTTTTACCTGATAGTGGTGAATCAACTTTTATTTATGATTTAAATGGAAACTTAACACAGAGTACCGATGCAAAAGGAATTACAATTAAGTATTATTACGATAAGTTAAACCGTCAAACGAAGATTGAGTATCCCGATGGTAGTTATATTTTATATGAATATGATAATCTTTCAATTCCCAATGGTAAAGGGAAGTTATATTTAAAGCGAAGATACCAACCTGGTGAAGGTTTTGTCAGCTCGAACAAGTTTACGGACATTGATGATATGGGTCGATTATTGAAGAAACAAGAATTTATCAATTTCGAAGGTCATAATCCTGTACAGATAAATCATAACTATTCATATAACAAAGTGGGATTTATGCTTTCTCATGATATCTCTGTTAACGGTCAGGAGATTCAGAGAATGGAGTATCAATATGACCTGATGGGACGGGCAGATGTCCTATATGAAACTGTAATGGGGCAGCAGACAACAAAGCAGGTTATTGCCGAGATAAACGAATTCAATGCTCTTGGTATGGTTGAAAAAATAGACTATGCGAATGACATTAGTGTTAAATATACCTACAATGAATACAGACACTGGATGGAGGAGATGGAGATTGTAAGTAAAGGTACCTCAATCTTTAAAAATAAATATTTCTATGATGTAGTTGGCAACAGAACTAAACTCAAAGATGAAAATAATATTGAGACCACGTATGATTATGATTCACTCTACCGTTTAACCAATGTCAACGGTAAGTATTATAAGAAAGGAGATAATACTTCCGGGAGTATTTATACTTATGATCAAGTTGGAAATAGATTGATGTATGAAAGTAAATATGGTAAAATTACTTATGAGTATGATAAAAGTTCTAATAGATTATTAAGAGTAAACTTCAACAGGGAGAACGATGATTTGAGTTATATGCTGATTAATTATGATGCAAACGGTAACACTATTCAGAGAGATTATTTCAGGAATAAGGACGAGATATTTGAACAGGAATTGTATGAATATAACTATGATAATATGATGGTGCATTATGTAAGACACAAACCTGTTATGAAGAATAATCGGATTGAAATGGAAGTTGAATCGGAACTCAATATGAAATATGATGTAAACGGTATGAGAGTGATTAAAGAATGTTATCCGAATACAAATGATTCAACCATCTATATATACGAAGGCGGTGAAGTAGTTTTGGAGATGACTTATGAACAGATCCCGAAGTATAAACATCTGTTTACTTATGCCGGTGGAAAGAAAGTCAGTAGAACCAGTTTCCAGAGTGATGGTACAATTGATCTTGATTCGAGAAACTACTTTCATCAGAATTTCCTTGGAAGTATTGCAATGATAACAGATAAGGATGGAAATATTGAAGAACATAATAAATACGAACCCTTCGGGGATATTATTTGGTCAAAGAGTTATGTAGATACCGATAATGATTATAAATTCACAGGAAAAGAACGTGATAAAGAATCAAATCTGGATTACTTTAATGCAAGGTATTTGGATACGAAGTTAGGAAGGTTTATGAAAGCAGATACTAATTATGGAAAAATTCAAAAACCACAAACATTAAATAGATTTGTATATTCTCTAAACAATCCATTAAAATATCTTGATTCCTTGGGATTTGAAGAGGTTTCAGTAAGGGTAATTCATGGAGTAAGAACAACAGGTCTTGGAAGTAAATGTAAAAAAATTAGGCGAGAATGGGATTTAAAAAAACAAACAGATTTTATTCAATATGAAAAAGCGAACAGATTTGATTGGGATAGTTTGCTAACTGATAAACCGAATATATTAATAACAACATCTGAACATAGTGGAATAGGAACATTTATTATTCAACTATTTTCTATTGAAGAAGATAAAGGTATACCATTTGCTGGTTCTACTGCTAATGAAATATGGGTTGATATGAAAGAATTTCAAGAACAAGTATTTAAAAATCCTGATTTAAAAATCTTAATGGTATTAGGATGTACAACAAGTCAGGAATTTTATGGTGGAGCACAAACAAAGAATTTTATTCTATTAACTACTAAACATGATGTCGTAAATGGGGTTGCTTTAGATGCCTTTATTGCGGGTATTGGCAAATATTTTCTTGGAGGGAAATATTCTTTTAAAGATGCTGTTTTAAAAGCATACTTAAAATATTATGCTAATGATAAAATCAAAGCAAAAGCAAAAAAATCATATAATAAAAAACATAATCGTGAGGAGGATGAAGATTTAACTGAAGAGGAATGGCTTGAAGCTATTGAACCATTTTTCGACGAACAATTCTTTTTACTAGACTCAACATTGGATGGAGCACCATCCTATAATCAACCATTTACTGAAATGTTTAAAACCAAATAGGTAAATTATGAAAATTAAAAAATTTTATTTATTTTTATTTATTATTGTTACTATAGTGATATTTTTTTCATTTTATAATATAAAATTTAAATATAAAATTAAATATGGTATTTTAAGTGATAAAGGTAAATTAATAATTATGCCATATTATGATGATATTATAAACAAGGGAAATGTATTTTTAGTAGAAAAAAAGGGTAAATATGGTATTTACAATTTGGATGGGACAATGATAGGTAAGCCAATTTATGATAAAATTATTTTTGTTGGAGATAATATAATACTAAAAAAGCGAAATTATTATTACTTAATGTGTATTAAAGGAAATGTTCTTATTAAAGGAAAATATGAAATAGTTAAATCAAAGAATAAAAAGATATTTATAATTAATGATGTAGAGAAAAAAAGAATATTTAATATAGAAAATAGAAAACAAATAACCAAACAATATGATGATGTTCAAATAAATAATTATGATTTTTATTCTGTAAAAATAAATGGAAAATGGGGAATAATTAATTCAAATGGAGATATTTTAATAAGCTTAAAATATGATGGAATTAAAGGAGGAAAAAATTGTAAATATTTTTCTTTCAAAAAAGAAAATAAGTGGGGTTTTATTAATAAATATGAAGATATAATAGCAAAACCTATTTATGATAATATAAAATTTACATTGTCTTATATATTTGTTACGAAAAATAATAAAGTTGGGATATTAGACAACGAATTGGAAATAAAAGTTCCAATATTTTATGATGAAATAAAATTTAGCGGTATTAATGATTATTGGATAGTGAAAGAAAATAATAAATTTGGTTTACTTTCTAATAATATAGAAATAATTAAATGTAAATATAATGATATAAAAATTATTAATAATGTAGTTATGGCAAAAGATAAGTCAAAACTTGTTTTATTAAATTTAAAAGGTGAAAAATATTATGAAATCAATTGTTTTAATATGAAAAATATAGGTAAAAAAAATTTTATAATTACTATTAATTTGAAGAATGGATTTAAATATGGGTTTATAGATTTAGAAAAAATGTTAGCTCCAAAGTATTTTAAGTATTTGGAATATATTCCCGAATGGGATTTATTAAAATATGGTGAGCAGCATGATGAACATATACTTTATGGGATAATGGGTTTAGACACAAAAAAAATAACAGAGACAAAATATTTAACTATATGTAGTTATAAAAATGATACCGCAATTATTGCTGAATTTCGAAATAATAATATATTTTATGGATTTATTAATAATAATGGTGAAGTAATAATTCCTTTAATTTATGATGGAGTTAACACAATGATAGATAATATTGCTCCATTTAAAAAATCTGGAAAATGGGGTTATTTAAACAAAAACAATGAATGGGTAATAGAACCTAAATTTTTTAATTGTGGGGTTTTTCATGGAAATATTGCACCAGTAAGAATTAATAAAAAGGAAAAAATAAGTATTATCAATAAAAAAGGAAAAATTCTATTTAGAAATAAATTTGATAGTTGTGATTATTTAGAAAATAAAACAATTTTAGTTGGGAAAAAAGTTAAATATTTAAAATTAGAAAAAAAATAATCATATTGAAGTGAAACGATATTTTACATACGATATATTCGGGAATCAAGTAACTTCTGTTGATTCGAATGGAAATCCTTCTAAAGTAACTTATGATGATACATATAACTATGCTTTACCTGTTGAAGCTATTAATGCATTAGATTATAAATCCGAAATTTCATATTACTCAAATACTTATCTTGTTAAAACTTCGACTGATATAAACGGTAATAATGTTTCAAAAAAATACGATTCACTTGACAGAATTATAAGAACTAATTACCCTCAAACAGCAGGGACATATACTGAATATGAATATCACGATGAGATTTTCCCGGCATATACAGTAGTAAGGAATAATATTGAAGCTGAGACATTCTCAGAGAGTGTTTATTACTATGATGGAATGGGAAGGTTTATCTACGGCGGTGTAAAGGAAGATGTTAAGGGTGATATAACATCCTGGATAGTTAATGGAATGGATTATGATCAAATGGGGAGAAAAAAATATGTTTTTAAACCTAAAAAGAATTTTAATATTATTAACCTAAACAATTTTACAGACCCAAGACCTCAGAAGCTCCCGGATGAAACTTACTCCCCGAATAATAGTTTTATTAGATATGAATACGATGTACTTGGCAGAATAAAGAAGGTTTTTATACCTGATGCAGTAGAAGGGAATACGGCACCGTTATCAATCATCTATAACTATGATGATTTTGAGAATTCAGTTAAGATAACAGATGCAAAGGGTCAACCGATTAAATATTATTATAATTCACAGGATAAACTTGAGAGAGTTGAAGAACTAAAAGAGAACGGTGATACATATTCCAAAACCAGATTCAATTATGACCTGATGGATAATATGACAGAAATGCGAACCAGCAAAGATGGTGTAAACTGGATGGTCTCGAAATATACTTACGATTCGGGAGGAAAACTGATTAAATCAGTTTTCCCGGACAGCGGTGAATCAACTTTTATTTATGATTTAAATGGAAATTTAACACAAAGGACAGATGCAAAAGGTATTACTATTAAATTTCTCTATGATGAGCTTAACCGTCAAACGAAGATTGAGTATCCTGATGAAAGTTATATTCAATATGAATATGATAATCCTTCAATTCCCAATGGTAAATGTAAATTATATTCAAAGAATAAGTATGATAAGGATAAAAACCTTGTCAGCTCGAATAAATTTACGGACTTTGATGATATGGGGCGGTTATTGAAGAAACAAGAATTTATCAATTTCGAAGGTCATAATCCAGTACAGGTAAGTCATAATTATTTATTTAACAAGGCAGGATTTATCCTTTCACATGATATCTCAGTTAACGGTCAGGAGATCCAGAGAATGGAGTATGAATATGACCTCATGGGAAGAGCAGATGTTCTACATGAAACCATGATGGGGAACCTGACCACAAAGCAAGTTATTGCTGAGATACCTGAATTCAATGCTCTGGGTATGGTTGAAGAAATAAATTATGCGAATGAAATTAGTGTAAAATATACCTACAATGAATACCGTCACTGGATGGAATCAATGGAGATTTCTATTCAAAATGATGGTTATTCAAATTCTATCTTTAAGAACCAGTACTTCTATGATGTAGTTGGCAATAGGACAATATTAATCGATGAATCAAGTATAGAGACCACATATAATTATGATTCACTCTATCGTTTAACCAAAGTTAATGGGAAATATTATAAAAAGGAAGGTCATTCGATAGGGAGTATCTATACTTACGATCAAGTTGGAAATAGATTGACGTA
>DAOVMD010000049.1 GCA_030630935.1 Candidatus Mcinerneyibacteriota bacterium
CTCATCTCTCCTTTTAAAACATTAATGAATTGGGGCATCTCGTCCAAACTGGTTTTTCTTAGGAACTTCCCTATTTTCGTTATCCTTTCATCATCCTTCATAGTCCAGGTTGGACCAGTCTCCTTCTCTGCTTCTACGATCATTGTTCGATACTTCAGCATGATAAAATTCTTTAGATCTTTTGTAACTCTCTCCTGTTTGAAAAAGACCGGGCCTTTTGAAGTCGCTTTAATCAGGATTGCAATAATTAAATATGGAATTGAAAAAAGGGTTATTACCATTAACGAGAATATAATATCAAATATCCTTTTTAAGAACACATTGAACCCGTGGAGCGGCAGGCTCTTCACGGTAAGAGTCGGGATCCCATCCAGGTTCTCCACCTGAACTTTTGTTGTAATTAAACCAAATATATCCGAGACAATCTTTATCTCACAACCCATCTGTTCAAAGTATTCCATAATCTCAACAAGATACTTATGATTAAAATCTTCAATTGTCCAGATAATGGAATTGATCCCCTCATCAGTTACGATTTTTTTATAATCCTTTAGGCTCCCTAAAATTTTCTCTCCCCCTGAATCATGGTTTTTACCATCTTCATCAATAAAACCTATAAACTCATAACCAAGATTCCTGTTCATTATAACTTTTTTCTTTATATCAATTGCTTCAGGGTTCAGACCAAAAATCACTAACCTTTTCACCCCAATTCCACGTCTTAATAATAGGACTGCAAACCATCTTAATAGAAATCTGCTGATTATAAGAAAGAAGAATATTGCAAACCATGCGATTAAAATCATAATTCTTGAGTATGTAAATTCCCTATACCAAAAAGTCAATGCCATCATAATCAAGGTTGCTGAGATTGTTCCGATTAATAAGGAATACGCCTCATCGATCCTGGAATACTTCAGCTTCTCTGAATACAGATCAAAGAACTGGAATACTGCAACCCAAACAAATATCATAAGAATAAATGCTCTTAAATAAGAAATAAATGGCGGAATACCCTTCGTCACTTCAATTAATCCTGAATTAAATCTCAACCAATATGAAAACAGGAAACCTAAAAATATCATTACGGAATCACTTAGAATATAAGTAAATGGTTGTAGTAAAATATTTAGTTTTTTTCTTTTCATAGGTTTCTCTTTATGGTTTTTATTGAATTAAGAAAACTCTCTTTAAACTTATTCTCAGAAAATCTCAAGGATTCATCCCGCAAAGCTCCAGGTTCAAATGTCAAATTCTCAAATCTTTCAATTGCAGAATTCAAACCGTTAATACTCGGGTCATCAAAAAACACCCCCGTTTTTCCTTCTTTAATAATCTCCTTTGCACCGCCGCCATTAAATGCAATTACCGGTGTTCCACACGCAAGAGCTTCAACCATTGTTATTCCAAAATCTTCAGTCCCAGGAAAAATTAAACCCTTAGCTTTTCGAAGAGAGGCTCGAAGTTTATCATCATCCTGGTATCCGATCAGTGTAATATTTGAACCTGCAATTCTCTTTAATCTTTTTAACTCTGGTCCTGTTCCGATGATAAGAAGTTTCTTCTTGGTTTGATTAAATGCCCTGATCGCAAGGTCAATTTTCTTATACGGAACAAGTGCAGAAATAATCAAGTAATAATCTTCCTTGCTGTATTCAGGATCCGGTGTGAAATATTCCGTATTAACAGGGGGATAAATAATCTCTGAGTCTTTATTATAAAATCTTTTTATGCGGGTTTTTACAAAATCTGAAATTGTAATTAATTTATCCACTCTTTGTGTTGAGATATAATCCCAGGTTCTTAAGTAATTAAAGATCCATCCGAATAAAAGCTTTTTCATTAACCCGAAACTTTTCAGGTCGAAATATTCATAAAACATATCATACGCATATCGCATGGGAGTAAACATATAAGTCAGGTGCGGAATACCCTGGGGTACAATCACTCCCTTGGATACACAGTGGCTGAGTGAAATTACAAGATCATAACTTCTTAAATCAAATAATTCAATTGCGGCAGGATGATAAAACAGGTAATGCTTATATAATTTTTTCGAAAATGGAAATCGCTGAATTATTGATGTATGAATCTTTTTTGAATTAATTTTATCACTCATTTTTTTGGGATTATAAACAAGTGTAAATATTTCAGCTTGCGGAAAGAGATCCAAAACAACCTCAAGGACTTTCTCCCCGCCTCTTAAAGTAACAAGCCAATCATGGATAATCGCGACTTTATTCATTTATTACCCTTTTATATAAATCATACGTTTTCTGAGCCGCATCAGCCCAGGAAAATTTTTTAATATGCTCTAAACCTTTCTTCACCATTTCATTATATAACTCTGAGTCTTCAGATAGTTTAATGATTGCCTGGACAATATCATCTATCTCCTTTGGATTAATCATCAACCCGGCATCCCCAACTACTTCAGGTAATGAAGATGCATTTGAAACAATAACCGGTGTCCCGCAAGCCATTGCTTCAAGGGGCGGTAATCCAAACCCTTCGTAAAAACTGGGTAGGATAAAGATATCTGCGGCATTATATGCGTAAAGCATCATTAAATCATCAAGATAAGATAATACCTTGACATTCTCTGAAATCCCTAACTCATCAATAGTTTTAAGGAGCTGCTTCTCATTCATCTTTGTTCCTGCTAACAGCAGGGTGAAATCAAAATTCTTCTCTTTAAGTATCTTCGAAACCTTTAATAATGCCTGGATATTTTTGTGATATTTATTTAACCCGACAAACATTAACATTAATCCTTTCACACCCAATTTCTCTTTAAACCTTGAGATTACTTTAGGGTCATCGAGTTGTTTAAAATAAGGGTCAACACCAATATAAATAACTTCAATGTTCTCAGGTTTAAATTTGAAATATTCTATCAGGTCCCGTTTCGTAGATTCAGAGTCTGTAATGATTTTATGAGATTTTTTTTGAAGTTTCTTAAACATATACCGGGAATATAGTTTTGCCAGTTTTGAACGTAATTCAATCGGGTAAAGAAAATGAATAATATCATGAACTGTAACAATCACTCTGCCTCTATATAAGATAGGAAAATTATAGTGCGGGGAATGAAATATATCCAAGTCTTTTAACTTGGAAGGGAGCATTATTTGTTCAACAATTTTATATATTTCATATTCGGTCTGGTAAATTACCGCTTCAGTTGTCGGGAATTGATTCCGAACTTCGTTTATCTTGCCATATAAAATGAATTCCTCACCATTATTATATTCTAACATATGACTCAGAATGTTCCTGATATATCTACCAATCCCGGAATAATTTATCATCCTGACGTCAAGTCCAATTTTCATCCGTTAACCTGCTAATTTTAAATAATGTTCATGAGTTATCTTCACAGTTTCATGCCAATTATAATTTTTAATAATTATTTTGCCATTAGCAATTAATTTATTTCTTAATTCCAAATCAGGGATCAAGGTCTTGAGAGCTTGGTATATTGAATCAATATCATCCGGGTCAATATACAACGCTGAATCCTTTAGTATCTCCTTAAGTGACCCTCCCGATGATGAGATCACAGGTTTACCCGATGCAATCGCTTCAAGGGGCGGGAACCCAAACCCTTCATAATAACTCGGGTAAATAAAAATATCACATTCATTATAAAGTGTAATTAGTTCTTCATTACTGACATAATCCGTGAATACTACCTTATCAGATAGACCCAATTCATTCACAAGAAGTTTGGCTTGATTATAAGTATGAGAAAATTTCCCGACTATTACTAAGATATAATCAGGTTCCGAACTCTGAAATTTGTTGAAGGCTTTTATGAGATTTAAAACATTTTTCCTCGGTTCAAAACCGCCTGTATTGAGAATGAATTTCTTTTCAATTCCAAATCGGGTCTTCAATAATTCAATTGATCCACTTGAAGTTGTGCTGGTGAACTCATCTCGTACTCCTAAATAAACTGCTTCAACTTTCCTGCGTGACTTGGAATAAATCCGTTCAATATCCCGCTTTGAATTTACGGAATCAGTTAAAATTAAATCGGCGGCATTTACAACTTTCGGATAAAGAATTCGCGCAAGGAAAGAAAATTTCTTCGATGCATACTCAGGATAGATAATCGGAACCAGGTCATGAATAGTTACAATCTTCTTAAAATCTCCATGCAGCGGCATTTCAAAATTAACTGGTGAATGAAGAATACTAATCCTATCTTTCATACATTGTTTTGGAAGTTTATGCTGGAGCCAAATCTGCCGGATGCCCATAGGTATAATTCTCAGATGGAAATTATCCGGTAAATCGAGATTAGGTGGAGTATTATCAAAGTATATGAAATATTCATTGAATTTATCAAGCTCAGGAAGAATCCTGATGAGATTCTCAACATATTCTCCTATCCCCATTCTTGAATAAAACATTAACCTGGCATCTATCCCAATTCGAACTTTTTTCTTTTCCTTCATAATATCTGCAGTTGGATATTTAATTTCGATATTATCCTTCTCATTTATCAGGGTAACAAGTTTATCTATTCTATCACCCCAGGTATTCTCTGAAGCTAATTGAATACGGTCTTCAGCTTGAGTCGAACTACCGGAAGCATTAAGTTCCCTGCAGCTTCTAATGAAATCAGATGGTGAACCCGCAATTTTAACAATGCTCCCGAACTTCTCAAGCTCAGGGATCCGGGTTGCAATTACCGGCTTACCTGTCGCAAGGTATTCGAAGAACTTAATCGGGAAACAAGATTTTATATATTCATTTAACCGGTACGGTAAGATCAAGATGTCAGAATGCTGAATGTATTCAGGTAATCTCGAATATCGCTTCTTACCAAGGAAATAAATATTCTTATGTGACTCCAAACCCTTGATATCAGTCTTAAGCTCACCTGTGTTCTTTGGGCCTAATAAAATAATCGAAAATTCAGGGAGCTCATTTGCTAATGCCTCAAGCAAATCAAAATCAAGTTTGAAACTGCTAATTGCTCCGATGAAAAGTAAACGCGGATGCGGAATATCAGATAGGTCACTGGGTTCGGCGTAATTTAATTTCTTAATGGAATTAAAATGATCAAACTCTGCAACATTAGTTATCAAGTGTGTGTTTGAGTTTAATTTCTGCTTATCAGTAAATATCTTATGCGACGTTGCAAATACTATGTCTACGCGTGAAACTAAATGGTTCTCAATACGTTTGATACGTTGCTCACCAAATTTCTCCCGATAAACCGGAAACTGGGAATAATCATCTACACAATCATAAATACTGAACGATTCATTAAAGTGATTTAACCAAATCCCGCCTTCAGGTTGATAAATCCATAATACCTTCTTTCCAGGTAATAAAATTAAAACAAAAATCTTTAGGAATAACCTCCAGTATAAATTGAGAATCTGATCGATTAACCTAATTCGAAAACCAGTGGCACTAAGTCCCGATGGAAGGATAAAAATATTACGGTTTGGTCGCGAGAAAATATCCCTGAAAGAATATCCGCCAGTGATAAACTTACGAAAACTCAAATACTCCGGGTTCAAATATAAGACTCGGTTAAATCGCGATAGGATATTCATAATATACTGCTTGTTTGTCCAAAGCTCTTCAAGCCAATTCTGTGTCGAAACACAAATTATATTCATCCGATATCAACCTTTATACTTTATTATATCTATTAAACACAATAAATATTAATTATATCATAAAAAAGACCAAATTTCAATTGATTTTAAAGAGAAAGATAACCGTTTATTTGTTTACTTGATTTAATTGAATTACCGTCATTTGTCATTGCGAGGGAAGCGAAGCGACCGCGGCAATCCATTTTTTTATCTTAATATTGCGTTTAAGACTAAGTATTGTTAGCATTTAATACAGTCTCGATCTGATATCTCGATCTGAATACTGTTGTTTGCGAGAGCAAACAATATGGAGTGCATCGATGGTAATCGATGGGGTGGCCACCCTTTATAAATTTGGAGTGCGTCAGGTAAATCTTCGATTTTCCTGATGCAAAGTATTTGTGATATTTATATTTTCAATATTTATTTTATAAAGACATTTTGAAAATAGTCCAGCAATTTATTGCTTATATATCTCGTAGGCTCGGGTTTCAACCCGGGTATTGAATCCCCCCCCACACCCAGGGACTTTAGTCCCATTATGGTTAACTTTGCTAACTGAATAGAGAACAGAGTTAACCGAAAAACAGGTTGCATTGAATTAAAAAATATGCTAAACTATTTGTAGGACTAAAACAACAGCACAAGGACGCAGGAGCACAATATATGTTATTTTTTTTAGTTTTAAGTTGGGCATTCTTTTTTATTGGTATTTATATCAGATTTAGTAAAGATCCATTTGCAAAAAAAAACTTATGGAAAACGGGAATGTGGGCAGGTATTATTTTTATTACAATATCAGTAATTATTCCTTTTAAAGTCGTTATTACTCTATATGACTCCATACCGCTACCATCATTCCCATCTGTAATGTTTGTGCATCTGTTATTCGCTATTATGTTGGAATGTTTTCTAGGAGGTCCAGGAAGTTTAGTACCTTTTGGCACTTTGTATATTCGCTTTTCGATTACTTTACTTTTACTTTACGGAGGATTAGGAGCATTTATAGGTTATGTTATTGGGAAATTTATCCCTTCAGAAAAAAAGAATAATTTGAGAGATTAACGCGATGGGGATCTATGCCCCCATAACAATGAGGTTTTACCCCCAACAGTCGTTCTAAACAAATGTAAATTATATAAACACTCCAGTTATAAGTCTCGTCAAGTCTCTGTCGCTTTTTTTGTTTTTTTCTCTACGTCCTCGGTGAGTAAAAAATTTCTTCCATGCTTATGTCGAAGAATTATTGCGAATGATTCGGGCGAAGGCCCTTCGCCCCTACTTTGTTTGGGACACAATTCTTTTGTTTTCGAATGAATAACTATTTTTTTCTTTGAATATTATAAAAACTTGTTTATAACAGAAAGAAGTGAAGCACCGTTCCCTATTTCATATTTCTCTTCAACCAGTTTTCTACCTTCAGTTCCCATTTTTATTTGCAAATCTTTATTTTCATAGAGTTCATTTAATGCATCTAACCATTCTGTTTGTGTATCCGCTAAATAACCATTTATTTTATTTTCAATAATTTCATTATTTATCCCCACAGGTGTTGCAATTACAGGTAAAAAACATCCCATATATTGGATCAATTTCAAACCGCATTTTCCCCTGGTCCATTTTGTATCAGGAAGGGGCATAATACCTACATTGAACTCTCTAATATCTTTTACTTCATCCTCTTCAGTCCATTTCCATATTTCAGTATTTATTCCCTTTAACCTTTTTCTCATACTTTCATTAGCACCAATTAATACAAGTTTATAATCATGATTTTTACCAAACTGTTTTAAAACAGGATATATTTCCATCATATAATCTTCGGTATATGGAGAACCTATCCAACCAATCGTAAATTTTTCCGGAAGCGGAGATTTCTTTTCCGGATATTTTTTCAAATCGATAACCGTAGGAATTTCAAATACATTATTATTATATTTTTCCATATATGCAGTTAAATAAGGACTACCGGTTACAATTGCATTCGCTTTTTTTGCAATATTTTTTATTTTACTTCCTAATATTATTTTTCTCATTGGGCTTGTATCATAATGATGAAATATCGCATCATCATAGTCAAGTAAATATGGTATATGAAATACCTTTAATAACCATTCAAAAAGTCCAGGAATGTAAGGAAATAATTCCGCTTCGATCAATAATAAATCGTACTTTTTTACAGAGAACAATATAATTAAACGTTTAAAATAACATCTAAGGATATCTTGTAAAAAATGTTTTTTTGTTGAATAAATATTCTTTACATAGATTTCATCAAAAAGTGGGGTTGTGTCAATTATTATTCCTTCTTTTTTCAAATATGGAATATATTGATAAGATCTATATCTGCTATTAGCTCCTAATCTATTGTATTTTGTTAAAAAAAGTATTTTCTTACTCATGTTTCCTCATTCTTCTTATTGTGTCATTCAAATTTAAATAAAATAAGGTATACCCTTTTAACACTTCAATAAATCCTTTAAATCCGCTTTTTATTGATAAAAAAATTATTCTTGTAAAGAATTCAATGGTTATTATAGAAATTAAATTTACTATGGAAACGAAAAATGAAAAATATTTGAAATAATAAAGTATCCTGCTTTGTAAAACATAAAATAATCTTTTTCCCTTTACTTGGTCAGATGTTCCACCAGCTTTATGGAAAACTTTCGCTTTTGAAATATACATACTTTTATATCCTGATAAATTCGCTCTATAAGAAAGATCAACATCTTCAAAATAAAGAAAAAAACGCTCATCAAATCCATTTAATTGTTTAAAGATTTCAGCTCTTATGAGTAAAAAAGCACCCATGACCTGATCTACTAATCTATCTTCATCATGTTCCCACTCCAGCATAAAATGACCCTTTATTTTTTGCGGGAAAAATTTATGTAAATTCAAAGCCATTTCTATAAAACGGCTGCTGTTTGGAAATCTTGCACAATTTCTAGAAACTTTTCCACTTTCATCAAACAATTTTACTCCCACAATACCTATTTTTTTATTTTTTTCATTTTCCATAAATTCAATGGGAACAGTAAGAGAATTGTTTTCTAATATAACATCAGGATTTAAAAAAAGCAAATATTCCGCCTTTGAATATTGAACAGCCTGGTTACATGCTTTTGCGAATCCAACATTCTTTTTATTTTTTATTAATTTAATATTTAAGGCTAACTCGTCTATTTTTTCTAAGGATTTATCCCTTGAATTATTATCTACAACAATAATATTCTTCAGGGATAAGTTGGTTTTATCAGCACTTTTTATTGATAATAAACATTTATATAATTGAGCTTGCGAATTCCAGTTAACGATAATAATACATAAATTAGGTTTAATCAAGTTCATCATAACCAATCCATTTTTCAACTTCCCAAAAAGTTACCTTTCTTTTTTTTTACCACCTTATGCTTTCTTTAACATTGTGGAAAATATTTTATGGTATCTATTTTTCCCTTTATTCTAAATTTCCTAACAACACAATTTGGCGGGTGCTTACCCGGAACATTACCAGGAAAAATAAGAAAAACCGGTGTATCATAAAGAATTCTACCCAAACCAATTAGCAAAGTTTTTATTGAAGCATTCTTTATATAATAAGGCAGATTTCTTGAAAGGAAATATTCCTTTACTTTACCTCCACTTGCAGAAAATTTATGATATACAAAGAAGTTGGGGAAATAATAACTTTTCCAAATAGACAGACACAGGCGCCAAGCTAAATCGACATCTTCAAAATATGCAAAGGAATCTTTATCCATGTTAAATCCTTTCTGCAACTCTGGTTTCAGTTAAATGAAAAATAACAATACAAATAACAAATACAAAAATAGAAATAATGGTAGAAATTAAAAATCCAAGTACATTTGTAGATTCCCCGAATAAAATAATATCCCTTGGAACAGTAATTAAATAAAATAGCGGGTTATATTTTGTTATAACTGCCATTAGCCCTTTTGTCGGTGTGGAATAAAGTACTGGTGTAAGGAACATCAAAAAAGTAATTAATACAGAAAGGATATTTCCAATATCCCGAAATACACCATTTAATAAGGAAAGAATAAAACCAAAACCAAGTGTGAATAAGATAATGGGTATTATTAAAATAGGCGTAAGCAAAATATATAAGTTTGGTGAATAGTTGTAAATAAAGAATAGGATAATAACTAATAAAAACTGAACTAAAAAGGATATTAATGCCTGACCTATTGCAGCTATAACCAATGTCTTTTTTGAAAAATTTATTTTAATGATCATTGAACCGGCTTTTACTAAAGAATTTGATGTACTTAATAATCCCGTCGAGAACAATTGCCATATAGATATACCTAAAACAGCATAAATTGCATACGGAACTTTTATTGTACCAATGTTAAAAATACCTGCTCTATTTAATAAAACAAAGGTTCCCACACTTATAAGGGGAATTATAAACGCCCATAAAACACCGATAAAAGACTGCTTATAAATTGCTAAAAAATCACGCTTAAAAAATTGAAAAGTTAACCATGTATTACTTTTTAACTCTCTATAAATTTCGCCAAATAAAGAAAAGTATCCTTTCTTTATGGAATTATCCGGTTCGTATGTTTTTTTTATATTAGCCATTTACTATATATCCTGAATTTGATTTAAGATTGGAGTGTGTACTTTTAATATCACAATTATTATCTCCCGTATATTATTTATAGCAGGTAATGATAAAATACCCTTACCTTTCTTTTCAAAAAACTAAAAAAACAACTGATTCTTTTAAAATTCTTATAAAATATCTCTATTTTATCTTGATTTATTATATCATATTTAAATAAAAAAATCAATCTATCTTATTTTTTAGAAGTTTCCCCATTTTTTATGTTACATTAATATTGAATTATATTATACTTTAAAACGAAAGGAATTTATTCCTTTTATATTTAGTAGGCAGGTTACCACGTAGGGTAAACCTGCACAGCCCTGCGCTGCCATGGTCCCGACGCGTCAAGGATTTTTCAAGGGTAATTAATTATACATTTTTATTTAAATTGAAAATCGATTTTAAAATTATATAACCAGGGTATTCGTGGATTAATTCCTTCTTTTACTAATTTATCGGGTAAGTTTTCGTAGTGTTTTTTCAACTTAAGTTTTTCCGGGATATTGTACAGCGTAACAATTATAGTATCTTTTTTAATTTTCAAATCGCCATCGATCCCATGGAATATAGTGTCGGCAAGATGTTTTGCTGTCCAATTTTTATATGGCCGCGGTAACTTTTTTCTGAATTGATAAGTAGCAGCCTGTGCAATTAACGCTAACGACATCTTGCCATAACGGATATTTAAATTCATGGTTGATGCTCTATCCCAACCCATTGCTGCTTCGAAATTAAAGAATTCCTCTATTGTCCAACGTTTTGGATAATCTTCTGTAAGCATCTTCATTTGCTTATTTCCACTATGTAAAGAAGTTGAACCAAATCCTTTGTATTCATATTTTGATTTGATCTCTCCAGTCCTTTGGGAAATCAAATTTATCAACATATCATTTCTCCCAAATGGATAAGTCCCCGAAGATAAAGAATATCCGGGCCATTGTCTTTCATATTTTAACCCTTTCATATATTTTATGAGTTTTTCTGTGTTGGACATAGGCATAAGAACTTCATAATTTTCAGTTTCTTTAAACTTTTTAAAGATATCTACTGCTGCATGTTCAGTGTCAGCCATAAATAAACCGCCTTCCGGAACAATGCCCTTCATCATATCTACTAACTCTAAAGCAGCTCCGCTTACGGTTTTGCCTGATGAGCCTATCGTAAAAACAACCGGTTGGCCTGTAATAGCATTAATGCAAAAGAATGTTTGTAGATTTTTTTTTTGAATGGCTTTTTGGTTTACTTTTTTTTGCAGGCATTATGCGTTTCGAATAGGTATTAATTCTATGAGGGTCAATGGCAAATAGCTCTCCGTTGTAATCTCCTCTGTTTTTACGTAATTTGCCAAGGGCAACCTGGAGAGCTTTCGCTTCTGATATGGTATGTAAATCTAATAACTCATGAATTGATTTATCTGTAGGCAAACAAAATAAACCATTGAGAATTTCAAAACCTTGGTGACAGAGTGAACGC
>DAOVMD010000412.1 GCA_030630935.1 Candidatus Mcinerneyibacteriota bacterium
AAAAAAATAATAAAAAATAGATATGCCACTGAATTTTTAAATAACACTAATACTAAGAACGAAATTATATATACAATACCAGCTCGCGAAAAGCAGTTTTATTATAATTTAACTACAGGCATAATCACAACTCTTGATTCTACAATAAATAATAAGAAATCATTAACGCTTTCCACTGACTCCACTAAACTTGCATATATTTATAATAGATTTTATATGACTCAGGAGATAAAGATTTTATATCTGACAGAAGACGGATTACCCGACTCCTCATATCAGAATAACCCTATTACCGCAGCGCCAATAATTAATTCTGGTTTAATCACAGATAAGAGGTATGAGACTTTTAACTGGACAAATGATAATAAATGGTTAATGTATGGATTAGTAGAGGTTATTCCAATGTTAAAAGCAATTGATTATGGTATTCATCATCTCCCGGGTCAAAGCTTCTTTACACCCGGAGAACCGGAACATTGGAATATCAGTCTTCAGGCAGTAAGTGAATTTGGGTATAATCATCATATTATTGAAGATAATATAAAAACTCTTGCTTATAAATATGATCTATCTCCTAATGATATATATTATGCATACAGGAAAATTGGCGGGGGCCGTCCCGAGTTTGATAGGAATTATTATAATGCATATTTCATTTCCAAATATGGTTTAAGAGAAAGTGATTTATTAAGATCTAATTACCTTACTGTAAATACCTGTATTGCAGTTGAAGGGAATGTTCCCGGTATAGTAGAGAGTGTAGATGAAAAAGTTTCTGTTGATGTTGCTGAATCGGCTCTTAACCAGGCAATAGATACTTTAATGATTACTCCGATTGTTCCGCCTGCAGGTTCTTCTCCTTCTGATATGACGTCAATCCAGCCTGTAATAGGAGAGGTTTATGATGTTAAATTAATCTCCAATCAACCGGTCTTTAACGATTATGTTGCACTTTCATTTTCTTATACGGATACACAGGTTACGGGGATCGATGAGTCTTCTCTGAATATTTATACATTCGATGAAGATCAGCAGGAATGGAGACTTGCACAGCCTGATTCATCTCTTGTTTATAGAGATTATGAAAACAATATAATCACAATTTATACCCATCATCTTTCTTTATATGTATTATCAGGAAAGGTTTTTTATGTGGATAATCCTAATATTATATCATTCGGTGTTATAAATAACCCGTTCAGCCCTAATGACGACAGTATTAAAGATAAAGTATATGTTACCGCAAAAGCAGACCAGGATTCTACTATTCATCTTGAGATCTATAATTCAGGTTGGGATCTTATTCGGGAGTATTCAGCTGATGTTCCGGAGAATACGATTGTAAACTTTAACTGGGACGGAAAAGATGTTAATGGCAATATTCAAAATGACGGAATGTATTATGCCCAGGTTCATGCAGTTAACTCAGGCGGCTTAAGATCATCAGTAGTATTCTCAAAGGTTTATATAGATAATACACCACCGGGAATTGTAATCTCGGGTGTTCAGGATTGCGGAATATATAATAT
Source organism: Candidatus Mcinerneyibacteriota bacterium (assembly GCA_030630935.1). Taxonomy (GTDB): domain Bacteria; phylum AUK180; class AUK180; order JAQVHJ01; family JAQVHJ01; genus DAOVMD01. Next base: position 1,530 of record DAOVMD010000412.1, read on the forward strand.
TGATGTGATTCCTGAGATAACCGTTTTTGATGTTTTTATAGAAAGCCTGAGTATAACTTTAAATGGTATGAATTTCAATTCGGGAACGGTTATTTCAGCTGAAGGTAATTATTCCCTGATAGTTTCTGCATCTGATAAAGCGGGTAATAATTCAAACGCTTCGGTTCAATTCCTGATCGATAAAACTCCGTCTCTATCTTCAATAGTTTATTATCCATTCTCAATGGAAGACGGTCAAATAACAATCATTAAACAGACAGAGTTTGAGATCACTTCTGTTGACGGTGGAAATCCACCGTCCGGGATGTATAAGACGGAATATAAAATTATTGATGATTATTATTATGATTCTGGCTGGTTAAATTATATTGAACCGTTTACACTCGAAGATTATCAACCTGGCCTATGGACAATTAGATATCGGGGGATTGATAATGCCGGGAATCCGGAACCTAATAAGAATCTGACGGTTAAGATAGGCGAACTATTTGATGAGGATGAATCTTCTATAACCGCAGGAACAGTTTGCCTTATCTGGATTGATCATGAGATGCTGAACGAGAATTCACCGGGGATCATTAAGCTGAAAGAGATCCTTGATGAGATAGTTGTTTATTATAAGATGGTATTTGAAAAAGATGAGTTTGTAAATGAGTTCAGAACAAATCTATATAATGTATATTTAATATTCGGGAAGGATGATAGTCTTGGTAAGCTCCCGTCAGATGAATTGAAGGCGCATATAAGACTTGGACGCGGAATTATATCATCAAAGTTCACAGGGTTCACTGGTGAAGGTAATGAATCGGAAGTATTCGGTGTGAAGTTTACAGGTCATTATCCGGGAGAGGCCAATACGATTACAATAACAAATTCCTTTATATCAAGCTCTGATACCGTAACAATATCAACTCAACTGGAACGGCTTGAATTGATTAGCCCGTACTCTTCTCAAGCTGCATATTATGAATTCAATAACAGTTCTACTCCTGTAATTGTGCTAAATAGTTATGGTGACGGGAAAGCGGTCTATTTCGGGTTTGATTTTATTGAGTCAATCACGAATGATAATATGGAAGTCCTCGGAAATATACTGAAAAATTCAGTTGAGCTCGTGAGAAAACCAATCATCTATAAGTTCCCGTCTGTAAAGATACCGATTCAATTTGATCTGAGATCTGCTGAAGTGAATGTCTCTCTAAAAGTTAAAGAAGAGACTCCGGATGTTATGGAAATAATTGAAACAATACCTGAAGCGGATTTGCAGAATTTAAACTCAGCAGAATGGTATTTTGATATGCTGCCGGGAGAAGATAAAACACTCCTTTCAATTAATAGACTGCCTGAAGCACTCGGATATTACGAAATATTCTTTGAAGTCTATACAAAAATCAATGGGACATACAATCTTCACTCGACATTCATCTACGGTTTTGAAATGGAATTTGAAAAAGAAGCTTATATAAATGAATTAATATTTGACCTGATTCAGCTCCCGGTGGAAACCAATGAACAGAAATGGCTGGAAAATATAATTCAGATTCTGGATGAAATAAAAAACACGAATATCCAGACCAAAGACGATTGCCTTAATGCGATAAAAGATCTCTTTACCGCGAAAAAGAATCTGGATAAAATTACAAGTGTGAATACAGGTGAAATATATGAAAAAATCTTGATACTCG
>DAOVMD010000309.1 GCA_030630935.1 Candidatus Mcinerneyibacteriota bacterium
ATTGAGTTTATAGATTTATACTTTAGAGGCACCACTGCTTCAGAGAACTACAAGGTCATAATCAAACCCCCAACCCTTAAATCATCTGAAGAGATTCAGCCCAGAATCAAGGTTGGTGACACTGAGATTCAGGTTCAATATCTAAAGCAAGTTAAGGGTGCCGGGAAAGGCGAAAAAGATAAAATTATTACCTACATCAGTGTTGACGAAGGCCAGGTAGTAAAAAAAGGTGATGTCCTTGGTAAATTAATACATGAGAAAACAGAAAGGTCAGATATTACCGGTGGCTTGCTCCAGGTTGAAGAATTATTTGAAGCCAGGGAAAGGAAACCAGCGGAAAATGCAATCTTATCAGAAATTGCCGGGGCAGTAGATATCGAGACCAAGAAAGAGATGGATAAACGCCGCGGTAAAGAAAAGCTAAAAACCATTATTAAGGTTATCGCTCCGAAAGGTGAGAAATCTTATGTTGTTTCACACGGTAAACAGGTAATTGTAAAAAGCGGTGACCAGGTTGAAGCTGGTGAACCTTTAACATCCGGATTGATTAATCTTCATGACCTCTTAAGGATAAAAAATATTGCCTTCATCAGGCGCTATATTGTTGATCAGGTCAAGATGGTTTATAAGATTCAGAATGTTGATATCAATGATAAACACATTGAGATGATGGTAAAGAAGATGTTATCGAAAGTCAGAGTCAAGTCAACGGGTGATACTTCTTTTATAATTGGTGACCTTATTAATTTCTATGATTTCAATGTTGAGAATGAAAAAGTCCGAAAACACGGCGGCAAACCGGCAGAAGGCGATAGAACTCTTATAGGTATCTCAAAAGTTTCTCTGCAGACCGATTCCTTTATTTCAGCTGCTTCATTCCAGGAGACAATCAGGGTGATTTCGGAAGCTGCATTATCAGGAAAGTTCGATCCAATGTTCGGGTTGAAAGAGAATGTTATTATGGGACACTTAATTCCAGCTGGTACCGGAAACCCCTCTTATAAGGGCATACATCTTTATACAGAAAACTTAGCAATTAAAGATGAAGAAGAATATAACCCGCATGATGAAGATTATAACGAAGAAGAATCTCAGGACGAAGATGTTGTTGAAATAGAAACTGAAGAGAATTGAAATCTCTTTAGATAGAACGAAGTATTTTTTTTAGATTTTTAAAAAAGTGCTTGACATCTTAAGAATTGTATAGTATAATACCAGTTTTAATGTTGTAAATTTTAGGAGGATAATTTTGCCTACTATAAATCAGTTGATTAGGAAGAAGCGAAAAATAATTAAGAAGCGGACGAAAAGTCCGGCGCTGCAGTCTAATCCGCAGAAGAAAGGTGTTTGTACAAGAGTCAGGACCATGACCCCGAAGAAACCTAATTCTGCATTAAGAAAAGTTGCCAGGGTCCGTTTAACAAACGGGATTGAAGTTACTGCTTACATTCCCGGAGTAGGGCACAACCTGCAGGAGCATTCAATAGTATTGATTCGTGGTGGCAGAGTAAAGGATTTACCAGGTGTTAGGTACCACATTATCAGGGGTCACCTCGATACACTTGGTGTTGAGAATAGAAATAAGAGCCGTTCAAAATACGGTACAAAGAAACCTAAAACAAAATAATTTGGAAGTTGTAAAATGCCAAGAAGAAAAGTTGTAATTAAGAAAAAGACCTTTCCTGATTCCAAGTATAGCTCTGAGTTGATAGGTCAGTTTATTAACAAGATTATGTTTAGTGGAAAGAAGAGTACAGCGGAGCGATGCTTTTACAATGCAATGGATACGATCAAGAGAAAGTTAAAGACGGATCCGACTGAAGTATTTGAGAAAGCGATTGAAAATGTAAAGCCGATGGTTGAAGTTCGTTCACGCAGGATTGGTGGTGCTACATATCAGATACCTATAGAAGTTGCACCCCATAGGCAATTATCCTTAACAATGAGATGGATAATTAATTTTTCCAGAAAACGTTCTGAAAAGACCTATGCTAATAAATTAGCAGGGGAACTAATGGATGCCTATCAGAATAAAGGCAATTCAATAAAAAGGAAAGAAGATACCCATAAAATGGCAGAAGCCAATAAAGCTTTTGCACATTATAAATATTAAGTTATTTATGTGATGCTCTATGGACATTGACAATCCCTTGTCGAGGGTTAGGAATATTGGTATTGTTGCACATATTGATGCCGGTAAGACTACTTCGACAGAGAGGATTCTGTACTATTCAGGAAAGAACTACAAGATTGGTGAGGTCGATGACGGCACTGCCACAATGGACTGGATGGCACAGGAAAAAGAACGAGGCATCACGATTACTTCAGCTGCTACAACTTTGTTCTGGCATGACTATAAGATAAACCTTATAGATACTCCGGGGCATGTTGATTTCACTGCTGAAGTAGAACGATCTTTGAGGGTTCTTGACGGCATAATAGTTGTATTTTGTGCAGTCGGGGGTGTTGAACCCCAATCAGAAACAGTCTGGCGCCAGGCCGATAAATATCAGGTTCCACGAATCTGCTTTATAAACAAGATGGACCGTCTTTCTGCCGATTTCCATAGGGCGGTGGAGATGATCGAGTCAAAATTAGGAGTCAGACCCCTGCTTTTGCAAATCCCCATTGGTTCAGGTGATGAGTTTAGAGGTATTATAGACCTAATTAAACAGAAAGCTGTTTATTGGTCAGATAAAATGGGAAGTGAATACCACTATGACGAGATCCCTGATAACTATGTGGACGAAGCAAAGAAACAACGCAAGAATCTTCTTGAATTTGTATCAGAATTCGATGATGAGGTGCTGGAGAAGTACCTGGATGAAAAGGAGATTGACGAAAGTGAGTTGGTCAGAGTAATCAGGAAGATAACCTTACTATTTAAAGCGGTTCCCCTATTTTGCGGGACTTCTTTAAAGAATATTGGAGTTCAGCCTTTACTCGATGCGGTAATCAATTATTTACCATCACCTATTGATGTTCCCAGGATGGAGGGAATTGATAGAAAAACCGGAAAGACTATTAGCTTAGAACCAGATGAGAAGGCACCTTTTCATGCATTATCATTTAAGGTTGTAACAGATACTTTTGTCGGCAGAATGTTCTACATCAGAATTTATTCCGGAACATTAAAGCGGGGAGACACAATCTATAACTCAACCCAGCGTAAGAAAGAGCGCATCACTAAGATTTACAGGATGCACTCCATTAGACGTGAGGAACTTGAAGAAGCCTCAGCTGGTGATATTGTAGCAATAGTAGGACCAAAATTTACTGTTACAGGTGATTCCCTGGTAAAAAAAGGATTTAATACGATTCTTGAAAATATTAAGTTTCCGGAACCGGTTATTTCAATTTCAATCGAACCGAGATCCCAAAGGGATATCGAAACGTTGAAAAGCTCTTTGATAAAGTTATTAGAAGAAGATCCCACATTCAAATTTCATGAATCTGAGGATACGGGTCAGATGATTCTTTCTGGTATGGGAGAGCTGCATTTAGATATTATCATTGAAAGATTACGGAGAGAGTTCAAAGTAGATGTTAGAACGGGCAATCCAAGGGTCTCATATAGAGAGTCAATTAAAAGGGATGTTTCTGACATTGAAGCAAAGTATGAACATATCCTGGCTGGCAAGACAGCTTTTGGCCATGTTATTGCTGATATAACAAAGATTGACCCTGAACTTGGCAACGAATTTGTTATAATCAAGAATAAATCATACGACGTTTCAGCTGTAATTATCGAATCAATCAAAAACGGTTTTTTTGATAGTTTAACCTCAGGTGCATTAGCCGGATATCCAATGGTTGGGATTAAATTCACTTTAAAAGAAGCATACTTTAATTCAAATACTTCAAATAAAATTGCCTACAGAATTGCATCAGCAAATGTGGTAACGAAGGCAATTAAAAAAACCGGTTCAGAATTACTTGAACCGTTCATGAGACTTGAAGTAATTATTCCTGAGGAATTCATGGGTGATGTAATTGCAAACTTGAATTCAAAACGTGCCGTAATAAACGATATTGAAAAACGGCAGAATGCAGCAATTATTCACGCGGTAGTTCCTTTAATTGGAATGTTCGGGTATGCTACTCAATTACGCTCATTAACACAAGGACGAGGTACTTATTCAATGGAATTTTTTAAGTACAGTAAAGTTCCTGAAGATATGATTAATTCAATAATCAACATTTACTAATTTTATAAAATTTAATTGGAGGCAGAGTAAATGGGAAAAAAAGAGAAGTTCGAAAGGACTAAGCCGCATGTAAACATAGGTACGATAGGTCACGTAGATCATGGCAAGACGACCTTGACATCTGCAATTACTTTATTGTTATCGAAGAGAGGATTAG
>DAOVMD010000160.1 GCA_030630935.1 Candidatus Mcinerneyibacteriota bacterium
GATGCAGGGAGAGCTGGTGGTGCGGGAGGGGTATGACATAAGTCAAAGGATAAGGATCATTTTAAGAAGGACTATAAAGGGAAGCATCTTTTAAAAGTTGATGATACCCTTAAGGCGCTGGGATTAATTGCAAAGGGTTTCAGGTTGGAGTCGAAGGCAGAGGTTATAGGAATTACCGGTAGTGCAGGAAAGACTATCACAAAAGATATTGTTTCACATATTCTAAGGAAGAAATTCCGTGTAGTTTCCACCCAAGGCAACTTTAATAATCAGATAGGTGTTCCATTGACATTATTAAAGGTAAACCCGTTTACAGAGCGAGTTGTAATCGAACTTGCTTCCAATCATCCTGGAGAGATAGACTATTTAAGCAATCTGGTTTTACCTGATTCAGCTATAATAACAAACATCTACCCTACTCATTTAGAGTTCCTGAAGGATTTGGATGGAGTTTGGGAGGAGAAGTCTTCAATATTTAAGTATTCAAAGACCCATTTTATTAATTTGGATTGCCCCTTGATTTCGCAGAAGCACATATTATTTCCCGGGAAAAAGGTTACTTATTCATTTTTTAAGAAGAATCGTCAAGCTGATTTTGTACTGTTAAGTTTAGAAGAGCAGGAAAGCAGGTACAATGTAAGGTTAGGAACTAAGGATTATGGTGAAGCGGATTTTATGATTAAAAACATTGCAGGAAGACATAATGTAGAGTCAGTTCTTGCAGGTTTAGTGATATCGCTTAATTCCGGAGTTGATATTACGACTGCAATTGAAGCGCTTTCTGATTTTACTCCCCCGGAAGGTAGGATGGAGCAGTTTATCAGGAATGGAATAATTATAATTAATGACGCATATAATTCCAACCCAGCTTCATTTAAATATGCAATAGATTATTTAGTGAATATTCAAGTGCCCGGGAAGAAGTTTTTAGTATGTTCAGATATGCTTGAGCTTGGTGAGACCTCGGGAGAACTTCACAGAGAGATAGGTGAATATCTCAAGGCTAAGGAAATAAATATAATTATTTTAAATGGTGACCATATAAATGAGCTTTCAAAAGTTTTAAAGAATAATCCGGGTGAAAAGGTCCGGGGTTTCAGAAATTTAGAAGATATTCTGAGATATCTTGAGAATATTATTAATCCGGGTGATTTGATTTTATTTAAAGGTTCACACGGAACAGGCTTATATAAAATTCCGTTAAAAATTAAAGAGGAAGGTTTATAGTGTTTTATTTGCTTTATCAATTGTTCTATCAACCGGAAGGGCTTTTGAGATTCTTACGAATCTTTCGTTCTATCACATTCAGAACCGGTGGAGCAATTGTAACTGCATTTTTAATTTCAATAATTTTCGGACCATTCTTTATTCGTCATCTTAAAAGATTAAATTTTGGTCAGGTTATTCGTGATGATGGTCCTGAGAGTCATAAATCAAAAGCGGGAACTCCTACAATGGGTGGTCTGTTCATTTTATTAAGTATTCTTATTTCATTATTATTATGGACAGACCTATCCAACACATTCGTTTTAATCTCCTTCATAATCATTTTTCTTGTTGGGATTTTGGGGTTAACTGATGATCTATTAAAAATCAAGATGAAGAATTCAAAGGGAGTCATAGCAAAGATTAAAATCACGTTTCAGGTCTTAATTGCGATTCTGATATTCATTATATTATATAGGATTAATCATAATTATCCTTCTACCATATTATACTTCCCTATACTTAAAAATGTACATTTGAACTTGGGGATATTTTATGTTTTTGTAGTAATTATAGTTTTTACCGGTTCCTCAAATGCTGTCAACCTGACAGATGGCCTTGACGGGCTTGCAATAGGTTCAACGACAATTGCATTTGCAGCATTGGGAATAATCTCCTATCTTACCAGTCATGTAGTATTTGCAAAGTATTTGAATCTCCCTCCAATTTCTCTGGCAACAGAACTAACAGTTGTATCTTTCAGTTGTTTTGGTGCCGGATTAGGATTCCTCTGGTATAACTCGTATCCTGCACAAGTATTCATGGGAGATGTCGGTTCTCTTACTCTTGGAGCATTATTTGCCGGGATTGCAATCATGATTAAGCAGGAGATACTGATTATAGTAATAGGCGGGATATTTGTACTTGAAGCACTTTCGGTAATTATGCAAGTTGGTTCATTTAAGTTATCAAAAAAGCGAATATTCAAGATGGCACCAATTCATCATCATTTTGAATTGAAGGGAATTCCGGAACCAAAGATAATTATTCGATTTTGGATAATTGCATTAGTATTAAGTTTATTTGCACTTGTAACTTTAAAGTTGAGGTAAAGATGTTTTCAGAATTAGAAGAATTAAAAGGACAGAAGATTTTAGTAATGGGGGCAGCCCGGTCCGGGATTAGCGCTTCAAAACTCCTTTTACAGGTCGGAGCAATTGTTACACTTACTGATATTAAGCCGGAATCTGACCTTGACCCATCAATCAAAGACCTGAAAAATGAGAGTAATTTCACATTGCATTCAGGAGGTCATTACGAGAGTGATTTTAGTGTGAACAAGATAATTGTAATTAGCCCGGGTATCCCATCTGATCACAAAATGATTATTCAGGCAAAGATATACGGGGCAAAGATAATAAGTGAATTGGAGTTAGCATACCATTTTTATTCAGGTAAATTATTTGGAATCACGGGAACAAACGGTAAAACTACCACTGCAACCCTCACCGGTGAAATTCTTAAAGCGTCCGATACAATCACCTCAATGGTTGCAGGGAATATTGGTTATCCATTAACAACTGCAGTTCTTGAGAATCCTGATACCAATATAATTGTTACGGAGATATCCAGTTTTCAACTGGAGAATATAGAAGACTTCAGTGTAAACGCCGGGGTAGTTTTGAATATAGACGCGGATCATATGGATAGATATAAATCAATCGAGGAGTATGCTAAAGTAAAAAGTTTAATTTTTAATAAACAAGAAGAAGATGATTGGAGAATAATTAATTCAGATGATAATTTCAGTTCAATGTTCCGGACCAGCAGCCCGGGGAATCTTATTGAATTTTCAGTGAAGCAGAAACTGGAGAAAGGGATTTATCTCCGGGAAAAAGATATTATCATAAGCCTTCCTCTATTTAATCTGAATAATTTTAAATTCTTAAATACCACAGAATTGAAGTTGAAAGGTTTACATAATATTGAAAATATCATGCCTTCAATTGCATTTGGTCTAATCGCTGGAGTAGATATTGAAACCATACACAGAGTTATAACAGGTTTTTCGGGTCTTCCGCACAGGATTGAATTCATTGACGAGATAAACGGGGTCAGGTTTTATAATGATTCTAAAGCTACAAATGTCAGTGCAGTCTTAAGAGCGATTGAAATGTTCAAAGAAGAAAAATTAATATTAATACTTGGCGGGTCTGATAAAAACCTGGATTTCACACCGTTAATTGAATCCGTAAAGAATAATGTAAAGAGTTTAATTTTAATTGGCGAGACGGCATCTAAACTCCGTGATATTTTTAACGGGGTAAAAGAATTTGAGATAGCCGAGTCTTTGGAAGAAACAGTTAAAAGCGCCTATGAGAAGGCGGAATCCGGGGGAATCGTTTTATTATCCCCTGCTTGCGCATCATTTGACTGGTTTAATAATTATAAAGATCGAGGCGAGAAATTTAAGAAGGAAATAAAATTACTTAAGAAAAGGCTGGCTGATGACGAATAAAATTGATTTTGTCCTATTAGGAACTGTATTAATTCTTGTATTTTTTGGTTTAATAATGGTTTATAGTGCAAGTGCAATTTTTTCTGAGAAAGCCTTTGATAATGATCCATTCCATGTATTCAAGAATCAATTAACCTGGACAATTTTAGGATTATCAATTCTATTTATAACAATATTTATCCCAACCAGGTTATTTAACCGGTTCGCCTGGGTATTATTTGGAGTAACTGTAGTATTACTGATTATGGTCTTCATCCCGGATTTTGGAACAAAAATTTTAGGTGCAAAGAGATGGGTTAGAATTGGGGGGATTGGATTCCAGCCATCTGAGTTGGCAAAACTAACTATAATTATTTTATTCGCGAAATTATTTAAGAACCCGGATACGGTAAATGATTTGAAGAAGTCATTCCTCCCGGGGTTAGGTTTACTTATATTAATATCCGGATTAATTATGTTTGAACCGGACTTTGGTACAGCGGTTGAGATATTCCTGATAGGGATTATTATAATGTTCATCTCAGGAGTGAAATGGATATACTTGTTCAACATAGGAACCGTCACGGTCCCGGCAGTAGTTAGTTTGATTCTTTTTGCCGGTTACCGAAAAGAACGAATTCTTGCGTTCTTAAATCCGGGCAGCCTCGCAACTACAAGCGGTTATCAGATAATTCAGTCGCTCATAGCTGTTGGGTCCGGGGGACTTGCAGGTTTAGGATTAGGAAATAGTGTACAGAAACTTTTCTTCCTTCCTCAAGCACACTCGGATTATATTTTTGCAATAATCGGAGAAGAGCTCGGTCTATTCGGCTCGTTATTAGTAATCGGGCTATTCTTAACTTTATTAATTAAAGGTTTTAAGATTGGGAAAAAATCCAGAGAACCATTTAGTCAATTAATTGCATATGGTATCTCATTTCATATTCTGCTTCAAGTCTTTCTGAATATTGGAATCACTCTGGGTCTGCTCCCACCGAAGGGACTACCACTACCCTTTTTTAGTGCAGGTGGATCATCGTTAATTATTACACTGCTTGAGATAGGCATCCTGCTCAGGATCTCATTAGAAAATGAGTTGGGAAGACAATATGGCAGGTAAAAGCTCTTTTATAATAAGCTGCGGGAAGACAGGTGGACATGTATTCCCGGCAATTGCAATTGCGCAGGAACTTAATAAGAGATTTAAGGAAAAGGTTTCAATCCTATTTCTAATCTCCGGGGAAACTATGGAGAAATCCATCCTGGAGAGATACGGTTATGAAACTTATAAGGTTCCCGGAAAACCATTTAAGAGAAGGTTTTCATTAAGTTTATTCAGCTTTGTTTTTTCACATATTATTGGAATTTTAAAGGTATTATTTTTGTTCCTTACACGGAGACCGAAAGGTGTCCTGATTACAGGAGGGTATACAACTTTTCCTGTTGGAGTTGGAGCTGTCTTGCTCTTTATTCCATTATTTATTCAGGAACAGAATATTTTCCCGGGAATCGTTAACAGGATCCTGGCACCTTTTTCAAAGACATTCTTTGTTCCATTTAAAGGAGCAAAGCAGCATATTAAATCGAAGAATGTAGTTTTAACAGGAAACCCTTTAAGGAAGGAGATTGAAGATTATATGATTAGGATTGAGAAAAAAATCAATGAAAAGAAGAAGGTAAAGAAGTTTACAGTTTTCTTTACCGGCGGCTCTCAGGGAGCCAACTCAATTTCACGAGCAGCGATTGAATTTTTAAAGATATTAAAAGAAAAGAAATTGCAGGATGATTTTGAAGTGTATCTGCATACAGGACAACGGGATTTTGACGACATTAAAAGGAAAGTTAATAACCTTGACCTAAGTTGTAAAATTGAACTTGAATCATTCTTTTATAATATCTATGATATCTATCTCGCAACTGATTTAATTGTCTGCCGGGCCGGAGCAATGACGATTTCGGAAATAACCGTATTCGGTACACCGTCGATTCTGGTTCCGTACCCCTATTCAACCGGGGCTCACCAGGAGAAGAATGCTCAGCTTGTTGTTGAGAATAAAGCAGGATTTATGTTTAAAGATAGTGAGATAACGGGAGATGGAATTTTTCAGGTAGTCATGAAGATGTATTTCAACAGGGAACTTCAATCGGAGTTACGAAGAAATTCAAAGAAATTAGGCATTATAACCGGGCGCAAATTAATTGCAGATAATGTAATAAAAAAAGTTAAAAAGGATTCGACTTTATCATGTTTTTAGGAATTAAAAATATTCACTTTGTTGGTATTGGTGGTTCAGGAATGTGCGGCATTGCCGAGATTCTTCACAATCTTGGATTCAAGGTTACCGGCAGTGACCTTTCTGAATCGGAAACCGTTGCACACCTCAGGGAGCTCGGGATTCCTGTTTTTATAGGTCACTCTGAGAAGAACCTGGGCGATGCAGAAGTTCTGGTAAAATCAACTGCAGTTCCTGAAACCAATCCTGAGATTCAAGAAGGGTTCAGGAAGAAAATCCCGGTAATCCGTAGAGCTGAGATGTTAGGAGAATTGATGAGGTTAAAGGAAGGGATCGCAGTTGCTGGAACTCATGGTAAGACAACTACAACTTCTATGGTCGCAACAATTATGCACTTTGCAAAATTAGACCCTACAATAATTATAGGCGGCAGGTTATCACTGATTGAATCACATGCAAAACTTGGAAAGAGCGAGTTCCTTGTTGCAGAAGCAGATGAATCAGACGGATCCTTCCTGTCACTATTACCTTCAATTGGAATCATTACCAATATTGATAATGATCATTTAGATTTCTATGAAAGCTTCAGTAAAATTAAGGATGCATTTATTAGTTTTGCGAATAATGTTCCATTTTACGGATTTGTATGTATTTGTCTTGATTGTGAAAATATCCAGGAGATCCTGCCGCATTTGACAAAGTTCTATATTACATATGGAATCGAAACTAATGCGGATTTCCAGGCACGCGACATTAAATTCGATTATAAAAGTACTACATACAATCTATACTTTAAGAATGAATTATTGGGCGGGATAAAGCTCCAGGTTCCGGGGAAAGCAACAGTATTAAATTCTCTTGCTGCAATTGCAACTTCTCATGAACTGGGAATTGATTTCAAAACTTACTCGATGGGCATTTCGAAATACCAGGGTCTTCATCGACGTATGGAGTTCATGGGGAAATGTAAAGGAGCAATGGTCTTCAATGATTATGGTCATCACCCGACTGAAGTTAAGGTAACTCTCCAAACATTTAAAC
>DAOVMD010000339.1 GCA_030630935.1 Candidatus Mcinerneyibacteriota bacterium
ACCTTCTTCTCAAATTCGATACCGGACTTCTCTAAACTTGGCTCGACTGAATCAAAATATTTGAAGTCAGATTTACTTCCGAAGATTAAATAGATATTCTTCATTTCCAGATTGCCTCCCTTAAAATATATTTACTGCGCTGTGCTCCAAGTGAAACGATTGAAGCTTTTGTATTTAAAAATTTCTCAATGAATTTAATATAGCTCTTTGCATTCTTAGGCAATTCCTTATATAAATCCATGTCACCAAGATTCGGCTGCCAGCCTTTTATTAACTTCAGTTTTAAATCATTCGTCTTAAGAAATGCCTTTGAAATATTCTTTTTTCTCCCTGAGTTCTTAGTTCCGGTAAAAACTCCAATTTCATCAAAACCGGAAAGAACATCCAGCTTGGTCAGAGCAATGGAAGAGACGCCATTCATTAAGACTGCGAATTTTAACAGGTCAAGGTTAAGCCAGCCAACTCTTCTCGGTCTTCCGGTCGTGGCTCCGTATTCATTGCCTTTCTCTCGAAGTAATTCTGAGATTTCTCCATCCAGCTCACCGGGGAACGGACCATTCCCGACCCGGGTTGAATATGCCTTGACTACTCCTATTACATTTATTTTGTACTTGGGGCTTAGGCCACCGCCTAAATAAATATTTCCTGCAATAGTATTTGATGATGTTACATAAGGATATGTCCCCCATTCCAGGTCAAGGAATGTTCCCTGGGCTCCTTCAAATAAAATCTTCCTACTTTTGTCGGCATAATCATTAATTAAAACTTCCGTGTCACCCGTATAACCCTTAATTATTTCTTTATATTTCTCTGCCCAATCAAGCATCTTCTTCAAACTAATCGGTCGCTGTTTATATCTATGTTTAAGCATAAAATTCTTTTCATCAATGTTCTTTATTAATAAGGATTTTAAATTTTTACTATTGATAATCTCAGAAACCCGGATGCCAATTCGATTAACTCTATCAGAGTAACATGGACCGATACCCATCTTGGTTGTGCCGATTGCAGCTTTTCCAAGATGCGCTTCCTTGAGTCCGTCCATTAATTTATGAAATGGAAAGACAACATGGGCATTATTACTGATAACTATCTTACCTGTCTTAATCTTGAGCTTTTTTAATGTAGTTAATTCCTTATCAAAGATCTCAGGGTCAAATACACAACCGGAACCTATTACAGAAATCTTATCCTTATGCAGAATCCCTGAAGGGATTAAGTGACTCCTGATAACTTTACTCCCTACAACAAGGGTATGCCCGGCATTCGCCCCGCCTTGAAACCTGACAACAAGGTCAGCGTCAGCAGCAAGGACATCCGTAATCTTACCCTTACCTTCATCACCCCATTGTAAACCTATTATTGCAACTATCGACATATAAACTCCTTAATTTGTCATTGCGAACCCTCGCAGAGGGTGTGGCAATCTGGGAGCAAAGCTCCCTTTTATAAAAAACTACCGCTTGTCATTGTCCCGACCCTGTGCTTCGCTCTGAGATCGCCGCGTCGAGTTCTTATAACTCTCCTCGCGATGACAAATACTATCTTTACGATTTCAAATAACTGTTAGTGTCTAAAGTGACGGATCCCCGTAATATACATTGGGATATTAAATTCGTCACATGCTTCAATTACTTCTTTATCTCTGATTGAACCGCCGGGCTGAACAATCCCGGAAAGCTTTAATGCACCCGTCAGGTCAATTGAATCCCTGAACGGGAAGAATGCATCCGAGATCAAAACTGCAGACTTAATCTTATCACCTGCTTTCTCAATTGACATCTTCACACAATCAACTCTATTAGGTTGTCCAAAACCTGCACCGATCAACTGATGATTTTTCACAAGAATAATTGAATTCGATTTAAAATACCTGATAAGTTTAAGTCCGTAAAAAATATCATTAAGGACTCCAGAGTCAAACTTTGTTTCGGTAACCAATTTCAAATCATCCATCATCTCAATTTTACTGTCTTCATCCTGAATCAGGAGACCACCCTTAATTTCTCGAATCTCCTTACCGGTAATAATCCTTAAGCTTTTATCCTTCTTCACCAAAACTCGTAAGCGCTTTTTCTTCTTTAAGATTGCACGGGCGTCATCTGAAATATCTCTACATACAATCACCTCAACAAATCTCTTTGCCAACACCTCGGCAATATCTTTCTCAATACAATAATTAAACCCTATAATACTCCCGAATGCCGAGATCGAATCACCTTCCCATGCATTTTCAAATGTATTCAGGTCAGCATTCCCGACTGCAAATCCGCACGGATTATTATGTTTGATCACTACACAATTAGGTTCCCTGAAATCGTTATTAACTCGAATTGCAATGTCGATATCAAGAATATTATTATAAGAAAGTTCCTTACCCTGGATCTGTTCATAATTAAATAAGGAATCACCTCGATAACAATTATCCTTATGCAGAACTGCAACCTGATGCGGGTTCTCACCATACCTCAACTTCTGGACTCGCTTATATGGTGAGCTTAAATATTCATCGTCCGAATACTTGAACTTCTCTTCAAGTGTTCTTGAGATAATCGAATCGTAAAATGAAGAGTATTTAAATGCCTTAACTGAAAACTTCTCAAGAAAATCCTGCGGGATCCCGTCTTCTTCCGAATAAACTTTCATAAGCTCTTCATAGTCTCCGGGATTGGTGATTACCATGCAGTTCATATAATTTTTCGCACCGGCTCTAATCAGGGAGACCCCGCCAATATCAATAAATTCAATCAAGTCAGAAACTTCTTTAATCTCAGCCATCTTTTTTGCAAACGGATAAAGATTTATTACAACTAATTGAATAGGCAGAATATCATTTTCTTCAAGATCTTTCCTGTGTTCTTTATTCGCCGGGTCAGCAAGAACTCCTGCGTAGATTTTCGGATGAAGTGTCTTTACTCGGCCTCCAAGAACATGCGGAAAATCGATGTACTCAGAAATCTTCGTGACTTCAATTTTATTCTCCATTAAATGAGAAGCAGTTCCGTCTGAAGCAAGGATATTGATTTTGTTATTCTGTAAAAATTCTGCAAGTTCAGAAAGACCATCCTTATTAAAAACCGAGATCAATGCATTTTCAATCTTTAACTTCTTCATCTCCGGTTCTACTCCTGTACCGCTGTCCGTAATCGTTTTAAAACTTCTTTATAAGCTTCCACGACTCCACCCTCTTCTTCACGGAATAAATCCTTATCAAGTGACTTGCCCGTATCCTGATCCCAGAAACGGCAGGTATCAGGAGATATCTCATCAGCAAGTAAAAGTTTACCGTCAATAAAACCAAACTCAAGTTTGAAATCGACAAGATCAATCTTACACTTTTCCAGAAGCGGTTTTAATAAATCATTGACTTTCAAAGTTAACTCACCAATTTTATTAAGATTCTCTTCCGTTTCAAAACCTAAGGCTCTGATATGTGAAGTGCAGATAGGCGGGTCATTCAGCGAATCATCTTTAATGAAATACTCTAATAACGGTTCCTTGAACTTCATCCCCTTCTTCAGACCGTATCTCTTGACAATGCTCCCTGTTGCAATATTCCTCACAACAACTTCCAAAAGAACAATCTTAACCTTCAGAGCAAGAAACTGACACTCTTCAAGTGCCTTGATATAATGAGTTAAAACACCATGCTTCTCAAGATAATCAAAAAATATCTTCGTGATTTCACAGGTTACTTCACCCTTCTCATCTAGCTCCGCCTTCTTCTTACCATTGAACGCAGTCAATGAATTTCGAAAATGAACAACAACTTCATTTTCCTTTTCCGTCTTGTAAATATCCTTTGCTTTACCGGAGTACAATAATTCCATTACTTCTTCCCCTTTAAAATTTTAAAATTATAAGTTAATCCAAAACCATATTTATTATATTCGAAATTCTGATAACAACTTCCCAGATGTTTCAGATAACATAATTGACCTTCCTGCAAAAACAAGGTATCAAAAAAGTGTTTTGATAGCGAGTTTAGGTAAAAAAACAAAATTTTGAAAATTTATTTTTAGGTTCAAGATTATTTTTCGTAAATTACTAAGATATTGATGATATTTCGTG
>DAOVMD010000294.1 GCA_030630935.1 Candidatus Mcinerneyibacteriota bacterium
AAATTAAATATATTATGATATAATACATTTAAATTTTAAATTCCCTCGAAGAGAAGGTACGATTGAAAAAGTATTTGAAACCTGAACTAACAAAATATAGTAAATTAATGAAAATCACAAATGTTTCACTGGCCTTGGAAGGGACAGCTGTTATTTCTGACTGCACTTTAAATAGATGTGGTGGAACCCCGCCTCCAGTAAAAGGTTAAATTTTATATGAAGATAATTGTTACCGGGTATCTTGGTATGCTCGGTTCCGAAATCTATACCCTCCTGAAGAAAAAATATAAGATAATAGGTTTAGATAAGGATAAAGTTGACCTGGAAGACTTTCCTGCAGCTGCAAAATTAATTAATGCATTTTCACCAGATATAATTATTCATACCGCAGCAATGACAAATGTTGATCAGTGTGAAGACGCCCCTGCAGAAGCAGAACTTCAAAATTATAAAGTTACAGAAAATATTGCGAAGTTATCAAACCGAAAAAAGATTAAGCTTATTTATATTTCAACTGATTATATTTTTGATGGTGAGAAGAAGGGTTTCTACCTTGAAGATGATATTACTCATCCTATCAGTGTGTATGGTTGGACAAAGCTCAGGGGAGAGAAAGCGGTTTTGAAGTATAAGCGAAATCTCAGTATAAGAATTGCATGGTTATTCGGAAAGAATCGAAAAAACTTTGTAAACTTTGTAATAGATAATTTAAAGCAAGGTAAAAATTTAAAGATTATAAATGATCAGTTCGGTACTCCGACTTATGCACCTGATCTTTCATTAGCAATAGAGTTTTTAATTGAGAAAAATGCAGCAGGAATTTTTAATGCAGCAAATGATGGCGAGTGCAGTTGGTATGATTGGGCAAGATTTATTAAATCAAATTCAGGTTTAAGTGGAAGTCTCACCCCGATTTCAAGTACTGAATTTAAGAGATCAGCCCCTCGTCCGAAAAACTCAAAATTAGAAAATTTCAGGTTAAAAGAGGAGTATTCCTATAACCTCCCTCATTGGCAAGATGCCACGCTTAGATTTTTAAAGGGTCTAGGGTATTAGGATGTCGATTAAAAGATTAATTACAAAGATAAAGCGCTATAATCCGAATTCAAATGTTGAATTAATTATCGATGCGTATGATTTTGCAAGAAAAGCGCACCGTGGAATAAAGCGCGGTTCAGGTCAGCCATATATTTTTCATCCCTTTGAAGTTGCAAAGATATTAGTTGATTATAAGATGGATGATTTTTCAATTGCTGCTGCTTTACTTCATGATGTTGTTGAAGATACAAATGTTAACCTTGGAACGATTAGTGCCAGGATGGGACCTACTGTTAGTTTACTTGTAGACGGCCTTACCAAAATTTCGGCTAAGAAATTTGATTCAAAGACACAGGCAAAAGCAGAGAATTTTAGAAAGCTGCTTATTCGGTCAGCCCGTGATATCAGGGTTATCATTATTAAACTTGCCGATCGATTAAATAATATGCGTACAATTTACTTTGTCGGTGATGAAGAGAAACAGAAGAGAATTGCCGGTGAGACACTTGAAATATATGCTCCAATCGCTCATCGACTTGGAATGAATAAGATTAAGGTTGAGCTGGAAAACATTGCATTTCAAATTTTAAATGGAACCAAGTTCTACGAGATCGCATCCAAGGTTTATTTCGCTTATCCTGAGAAGGAAAAGATCCTGAGTGAAATCGAAGAAAAGTTAAAGAAGGAGTTCGAGAAATTAAAGATAAAAACCAGGATAAAATATCGAACAAAACATTATTATAGTATCTATAAAAAGCTTCAGGAAGGGAAGGAATTTGATGAACTTTATGACTTAATCGGCATTCGTATAATCACAGAGAAATATCAGGATTGTTACTCTATTCTAGGAGCGATTAATTTTATTTATCAACATATCCAGAATAGGTTTAAGGATTTTATACATAAACCCAAACCTAATGGTTACCAGTCAATTCATACGACAATATTATTTGAAGAACGTCCAATTGAGATTCAAATTAGAACGGAGAGGATGGATAAAATTGCCGAGTTAGGGATTGCCGCACATTGGAATTATAAAGAATTATCTAAAACCACACCTATGGATAAAATCTGGGGTGAGTTTAAGCATGTTCTTGATTGGGCTCTTAATGAAGGAGATTTTCATAAATTTCTTCAGTACCTGAAACTGGAATTTATTGAAGATAGAATCTATGTTGCGACACCAATGGGTGATTTTAAGGAACTACCTAAAGACTCAACAGTTATTGATTTCGCGTATTTTATACATTCTGATCTTGGTGATCATTGTACAGGTGCAAAAATCAATGGGAAGATGTCCCCTATCTCTACAACTTTAAATAACGATGATATCGTTGAGATTCACACCTCAGACAAGCAAACTCCGAAGATCACCTGGCTCGAGTTTGTTGTAAGCTCCCGAGCTCGTAGTAGAATCCGAAAATGGGTCAAAGAAAATGATAAAGAGTTAATACAAAAAGGTAAAAAAATATTTGAAGCTACAATAAAAGAATTTGAAAAGAAATATCATGAAAAAATCATGCTTTCTGATGTCCGAACTCAGCTTACAAAGTGGGGGTTTAAGAAGATGGAGAAGTTATATGAGAATATTGGATATGGTACATTCTCTTCAAATAAACTTTTTGAAAACCTCCGGAAATCGATCATCGGTGATAAAAAGAAAGTCAAACCTGTTACAACTCCCGAGATTAATGAAAGTGATCCTCTGATTAGTAGAGTAGTGGTAGAGGGCTTTGAAACATCTCAGCTGAAATTTGCAAAATGCTGTATGCCGATTGAAGGAGATGATATCGTTGGTTTTGTTACATATAGCCATAAAATTTCTATCCATAAAAAAGATTGCCCTACAATTGCGCGGTTTCTGAAAAACGAGGAGCGGATTCTTTATGCATACTGGGATATCGATAAAATGATAAAGAAAATCCCAATTCTTTTTGAGATTCTCGCAGAAGATAAATACGGTATGAAAAAGGAGATTTTAAAAAAGCTTGTAAAGACAAACCAGGACTTTGGCGATGTTGAATTGAAGAATAAAAAAGGTGGTTTAATTGTAGGAAGACTAACGATATATATTAATAATATCAATTCAATAGAGGAGATAATAAAGACCTTATCATCGATTGACGGGATGCTTGAAATTAAACCGAAATCAAAGTATATATGAATGAAATATTTTTTAATAAGGATGAAAACTTTCAGTTGATTCAAAAGTCTAATGTTCTCTATATCTCATCAGAGAAAATAACAAAAACCTACCCTATAAATTTTGGTTTCACCACAAGAATAGGCGGAGTCAGTTCGGGAGGGTTCAGGTCTCTGAATCTATATTTTAAAAATGATGATAAAAATAAAGTAAAACAAAATTTCCAACTACTGTTTAATGATATCGGAGTTTCCGGAATGTCAATTGCTGCATCAGAACAAGTTCATTCAAATGAAGTTAAGTTTATTGAAAAATCAGATATTGAAAATGATAAATTTATTAATATAATCCCGGGTGTTGACGGATTAATTACTCAAGAAAGTAACCTGATGCTGCTTTCATTCTATGCAGATTGTATTCCTGTTTTTATGTTTGATAAAAATAATAATACAATCGGGACAATCCATTCCGGCTGGAGGTCAACATCAGAAAATATTATTAAGAATGCAATTGATATGATAAAAAAAACTGCAAACTCAAAACCTGAGAATCTCTTTTTTGCAATTGGACCTTCAATTGATCAGGATAATTTTGAAGTTGATGAGGATGTTATTGAAAATTTCAAAGAAAATAAACAAATTGATAATCTTGTTTATTTTCGCGATGGAAATAAATATAAAATTGATTTAACCGGGACACTAATTAATCAATTATTATCTGAACAAATTCCCCTGAAAAATATTATGAAACTTGAACTGTCAACATTTCTGAACGAAGAATTATTCTACTCATTCCGGAGAGATGGTGCTCCGATTGGTGAGCATGTCCTATTTGCATATAAGAGTTAAAGAGTTCAATAGTTCAAGTGTTAATAAAGCGTTTAAGAGTTAAAAATGTTAAGATAGTTGAATAGTTAAAATGTTAATAAAACGTTTAAGTGTTAAAGAAGTTACGATAGTTCAATAGTTGAAACGTTATTAAAAGCGTTCAAGTGTTAAAGGAGTTACGATAGTTCAATAGTTGAAATGTTAATAAAATGTTTAAAAGTTATTGTAGATATGTACCATACTTAAGCAACTTCGTTTTTTTAAGCGGGCAACAGATATAAGAGAACAAAAAGGATTTCTTCATTTTGTAATTAAAGATAATTAATAAGCTTACACTAAGAAATATCGTTCTAAACAAAAGCATTTTAATACATAATGCAAAATCATTATTCATTGTTCATTATTGACCTTCCTGCAAAAACAAGGTATCAAAAAAGTGCTTTGATAGCGAGTTTAGGTAAAAAAACAAAATTTTGAAAATTTATTTTTAGGTTCAAGATTATTTTTCGTAAATTACTAAGATATTGATTATATTTCGTGAAAAATAAAAAATATAAGGGCGCCAGGTTTTCAAGTACCTTATCATTTTTCATATAGCTGATAAGTCTTAGTAAATT
>DAOVMD010000014.1 GCA_030630935.1 Candidatus Mcinerneyibacteriota bacterium
AAAGACAAATAATTAACCACTGAACACACTGAACCCACCGCAATAAAAAAGAAAAGATCGAATATTTTAACAGAGATTATTGCAATATATGAAAACAATTCATTGTTAAATTCTTTTAAATCGTTTACGATTCCTATGGAAAAGATTCATAGCCTGGGGTTTCAACCCTAGGAAAATGATAGAAGAAGACACGGCATTTATGCCGAGTTATGAAAACAATAAAAAGAAATAATTCACCGCACCGAAGAATCCGGGGTAAACTCCGGACGCAGAGAAAAAAATAAACAAACTCGCTTCGCTCAAACTTTTTTAAATTGACAGAGAACTGAAGAGAACTAACGAGAACATAGCATCGCTTCGCTCTGCAAGTAAAAAGTAACAATGAACAATGAAAAAGTAAGAATGAATTTGCATTAGATATTGCCATGCTTTTGCTTAGAGCCATTCATGGCTTTTATGAAAATGATTCGTAGCCTGGGGCTTCAGCCCTAGGAAAATTCTAATATAAGTATGTATATGAGATCAGAATAATTTTATTTTCGAAGGTGAATTATATCATTTTTAAAGATTAGTAAGCAAATCAATAGTTAACATTTCTATTTTGTAATTAACATTTTGATATTGTAACATCAATTTTTAAAAAAAACTTGACAATTATTTGTATTTATGCTATACTTTTTCCAACTTATGTTTATGAATTGTTCTTTACATCGATACAGATCAAATGTTAAACTTTGAAATTTTAGAAATTTCTTGAATTTTTTCAACTACACAATTAATCAAAGGAAACAAAGTGAAGAAAGACAATATTAAAAATACAGAAGAACAAGAAGAAGAGTTTTTTCCAAAAATCATTGGATTTTTATGTAGATGGTGTTCCTATGCGGGTGCTGATCTTGCAGGAGTCAGCCGGCTACAGTATCCTCCCACCCTTCTACCTATTAAGGTAATGTGTTCAAGCCGTGTTGATCCAGTTTTAATGATTTCGACTTTTCTTCGTGGTGCAGATGGTGTATTAGTTGCCGGATGTCATCCAGGAGATTGTCATTATCAAAATGGTAATTATTATGCCCGCCGTCGATTTGCATTATTAAAATCTACATTTCAATTACTTGGCCTTGATGCAGATAGACTTCGTTTATCCTGGATTTCTGCATCAGAAGGTCCAAGATTTGCAAAAGTTGTGACAGAATTCAGTGAAAAGATAACAAAAAAAGGGTCAAACCTTGTAAAACGTGAAATCTTTATTTAAAAACAGGAGGTTTACATGGGAAAAGTGGCATTTGTTTGTAATGGTTCCGAGGGGAAATGTGTATTCCCACCATTCATCCTTGGATCATCAGCAGCGTCATTAGGCGACGATGTTGTAATTTTTTTCACCCCTGCCGGTGCAGGTTCAATGGTCAAAGGTGAGCTTGAAAAGATGCAAGGAGCAAAGGGATTACCTGATATAATCGAATTATATGAAGGAATTCGCCAGCTTGGCGGAAAGATTTACGTCTGTGAATTAGCATTAGACGCTAAGGATTTGAAAGAGTCAGATTTTAGAGAAGGTGTAGAATTAATTGGAGCAACTGCATTTTTAAAAGAAACAGAAAATGCTAACACTACCTATTCATTTGGTTAAAAAGGAGGTTTAAGATGGCAACGATTGTATTAGATACTTTAGGTCTTAAATGTCCTCAACCGATTCTTAAGGTTGCGATAAAAGCAAAAGAGCTTCAGGAAGGTGATATGCTTGAGGTTCTTGCAGATTGTCAATCATTTCCCAAGGATCTAAAAGCTTGGTGTGACAAGACCGGTAGGACACTTTTAGTTTGTGCTGAAGAAGGTGACGGCAAATTCAAAGCCCAGATCCAGTTTTAATAACGGCAAATTTATGCCAAAGTCATCTGTGAAAAAGGGCAATCCTAAAATCGAGGAAGATTTTTTTCCAAAAATTGTAGCATTCTGCTGCAATTGGTGTACATATGGAGCTGCAGATCTTGCAGGGACGAGTAAGTTCACGATGCCTCCATCTATTTCAGTGGTTAAAGTAATGTGTTCAAGCCGAGTTGATCCAGTTCAGGTTCTTGAGTCATTTCTTCGTGGAGCTGATGGTGTATTAATTGCCGGGTGTCATCCTGGTGATTGCCATTATGATAATGGAAATTATTATACAAGAAGGAGATTTGCATTATTAAACGAAGTAGTACAATCACTCGGATTGGAAAATGACCGGCTGCAATTATCCTGGATATCTGCTTCAGAAGCAAAAAAATACCAACAAACTGTAACAGATTTTACAGAAAAAATTAAAAAATTAGGTCGCAATCCATTATGGGTGAAATCAGAAATTTAATTTTAGTGAGGACATATGGAAAATAACATTTTAGTTATTGGTGCTGGTATTACCGGTATTGAGGCGAGTATTTTACTTGCGAATGCAGGAAAGCATGTTTACTTAGTTGAGAAATCGCCGATTATTGGCGGGAACATAATTAAGTTTGAACATGTCTTTCCTAATTTTGAATGTGCGACATGCCTGGTTTCCCCGCGTCAGCAGGAAGTTTTACAGAATTCAAATATTGAGCTCTTATTACTGAGTGAGGTTAAGAAAGTAACCGGCAAACCCGGGGCTTTTTCTGTCAAGATAAAAAAGCAAGCCCGTTATGTGGACATGGAAAATTGTATAGGTTGTGGAGCATGTTATGATGTTTGTCCGGTAAAGATTCCCAATGAATATGAGGAGAATCTAATGCAGCGTTTTGCAATCTATGTTCCCTATTCAGGTTCCCTACCGAATGTCCCTGCAATTGATACAGAGAATTGTATCAGGTTTGCAGGTGAGGAATGTAATGCTTGCCAGGAATCCTGTATGTTTGAAGCCATAAATTATGATGAAAAGGACGAAGAGCTCGATTTAAAGGTTGATGCGATTATTGTTTCGACAGGATTTCAACAGCACAAACCTGTGGCGAAATATGGTTGGGGTACGATAGATGATGTTTATAATGCGTTTGAATTTGAGAGGATATTTGCATCCAATGGTCCAACAACCGGCGAGATCAAGAAGAAGGATGGTTCTGAACCGAAATCAATTGCAATTATTCATTGTGTTGGTCGTGATGAGAATAAATATTGTTCAGCGGTCTGTTGTATAAATTCCCTGAAATTTATTCATTATCTTAAAGAAAAGATTGAGGATATTAAAATCACTAATTTCTATAGGGATCTATGCTTACCAGGTAAGAAGTATGATAAGTTTGCTGGAGATATGAAATCATTAGGGACAGACTTCATTCGTTCTGACGATATTGAGATTAGTTCGGGGGATAAATCTATACTGGTTAACTATATGAATGGTGATGCGAAGAAGCAATTACCGGCAGATATGGTGATTCTATCATCATCAATCGAACCACAAAAAGATAACAATGATCTTGCAAAGGTCTTAGGAATAGAACTTGATAGCTTTGGTTTTTTTCAGGAATCCGACCCTGATTTTGGAACAGAGACCTCTACGAGAGACGGGATCTATATCGCAGGTTGTGCTCAGGCCCCAAAGGATATCCAGAATTGTGTGACTCAAGCACAATCAGCAGTCGAAAAGGCTCTATTTCAATTTAATTTAAAATAGGTTTGATATGAAAGAGAGAATAGGTATATTTTTATGTGAATGCGGACCCAATATTGCAGAAAAAATTGATCTTGATAAGGTAAAAGAGGCTCTGGAACATTTACCTAATGTGGTGATTGTTGCAAGGCATAAATTGTTTTGTTCACTACAGGGGAAAGAATTCCTAAAGGAATCAATCAAAGAGAATAATCTCACCAGGTTTGTAATTGCTGCTTGTTCTCCCAAACAACATGAACTTACATTTATGATTGTTGCTGAGGACGCCGGGATGAATCCCCATTTATTCCAGATGGCGAATATCAGGGAGCAATGTGCCTGGATAATTGAAGATAAAGATGAAGCGACAAAGAAAGCTATTTTATATATTAAAGCAGCATATAAAAGAGTTATATACCATGAGTCATTAGATAAAAAGGAAATTGTTGCAAATCCCGATGTCCTGGTAATTGGCGGCGGGATCGCAGGTATTGAAGCAAGCTTAGCCTTAGCAGGACCTGATCGGAAAGTATATCTAATTGAAAAGACGGAATCACTTGGAGGGAAGATTAAGGAATTTGATGAAGTATTTATCAGTTTTAAAAATGGCCAAAGCATAATTGATGAAAGGCTTGAGCGGATTGAGAAAGAAGATAATATAGAGACTCGTCTTCAAGCAGAAGTTATAGATGTGAAAGGCTTTCTTGGAAATTTTATTGTAATAGTAAAGACCGGAGATTCTGAAGAAAAGATTCAAGTAGGGGCGATTATTGTTGCCATCGGCTTTGAATTAATTAACCTGTCACAATTAAAGGGCTACGGTTCTTTAGACTGTGACGATATATATACCGGGTTGGAATTTGAGAAGATGAAGAAGGAAGGAAAGATTACTACGAAGTCAGGTTCGGTACCTAAATCGGTAGGTATAATACATTGTATAGGGCGAAATGAAGTCGGGTACTGCTCCGGGGTTTGCTGTCTTTCGTCCATTAAATTCTCAAAGTATATTCAGGATAAATTGCCCGGGACTAACATATTTGAATTTTACCGTGATTTAACATTACCGGATAAGGCATATCAAAAATTTTATGAAAATATCGAAAACAAGGGCGTTAACTTTATTCAAGCAGATGATATTAAGATTGCGAATGAAAAGGGTTTGAAGATAAAGTATAACAAGAACAAATCAACACAACCAGTAGATATGATTATTTTATCACCTGCATATGTTCCTGCAAAAGACTCGAATAGCTTAGCAGAAATGCTTAGGATTCCCCGGGATGATTCGGGTTTTTTCACAGAAGAACATCCCAAATTAGCACCAGTAAATACGTCAGCAGAAGGTATTTTCATTATTGGTTGTGCCCAGGGACCTAAGAGCATAAAGGATTCTATTTCCCAGGCTCATGCCGCAGCGGGTAAAATTCTCGCTTCAATTATTCCGGGAAAGAAACTGGAACCTGAAGTAAGGATATCTTATATAAACGAAGCATTCTGTATTGGTTGTCAGAAATGCCTTAACACTTGTAATTATGGTGCAATTTATTTTGATAATTTAAAGTTTATTTCAATTGTGAATGAAGTTCTTTGTCATGGTTGCGGAAATTGTATTGCGAGTTGTAATTCAAGTGCAATTCAATTGAAGCATTTCAAAGATATTCAGATGCATCAGGAGATAATTGAAATATTAAGATAAATTAGCGTTTTATTCAAATAATATGGAGGTTATAATCTGTGGATGGTGTAATTTTAAAAGCACAGAACAATGATTTTAATAAAGGGATAAAGTCCTTTTTATTAAGTGGTCTAAAGAATGGAGTGTTTGATTCCTTTATCTTGTCTATGCAAGTTCCTGCGAAAGATTCTTATGCCTGGATCCTTACATATGATGAAGGCTTAGTAAAATCTTCTACCCCGATTTCACCTATAATGACTGTTCAGGGAGCCAGGGCATTAAAAAGTTTACGCACCGGAACACCTACTCAGAAGATTGCAGTTGTAATGCGCCCGTGTGAGATGAGAGCAGTGATTGAGTTGAGTAAATTAAACCAGATTAATTTGAATGATTTGATTTTAATTTCATATGATTGTCCCGGAACATTACCTATTAAAAATTACTTGGAGGATCCTGAAAAGGGAGAAGAAGTGTTTAATAAAATTTTACTGGATTGGGATGATAAGAATATTAGAGAAACATGTAAACTTTGTGATAAGGTTTCAGTTCAGGAAGAAAAGACATTTCAATCAGATTTACATATTACAACATTAGGTATAGAACAGAATAATTTTGCAATTATCTCCAATTCAGAAAAGGGTATTGAGATCTTAAATGAATTAAAATTAGAAATAAAGAACCTAAGCTCCAGGGATGAACCAGTAAAAAAGATTATTGAGACGAGAAGGAAAAATCGAGAAAACTCCCGGAAGGAATTAATCCCTCAACTAATCGGGTTAGATGCCCTGTCTGAATTTTTCAGTAAATGTATTAATTGTAAAGTTTGCAGAAGTGTTTGTCCCATTTGTTATTGCCGACAATGTTATTTTAGTTCAGAAAAGGTAAAGTACTCAATGGAAGACTATCTTCTCCAGGCGTCAACCCGGGGAAATATGAAATTTCTACCAAGTCTATTATTCCAAGTGGGAAGGATGACACACATGTCTCTTAGTTGTGTGAATTGTGGAGCATGTGAAGACGCTTGTCCCATGGATATTAAAGTTGGTCAAGCATTTAGTTATGTCGGGGATAATGTCCAAAAGTTATTTGACTATCTACCAGGTCGAAGTTTTGAGGAACCTTTACCACTTAGTGTTTATCGTGAGGAAGAGTTTAAAGAAATAGAAAATTAAGATTAAGATATTTCTCAAATAAAGGTGTATGTATGAATAAAAAAATCAAAATTAATAAAAGCGTAGAAACCGGATTGAAGGAACTTCTTATTTCTCTACTCGAATCAAGGAAGATTAAAGCAGTCTTTACTCTGGAGAGAAATAAAGATGCTGTGTATTATTCGTTAATAACCGATCTTGAAAAGGTTGATCAAGCTTCTCCCTTTCTCCCATTCATGCCTGCAAATGGCGGCAAACTTCTCTCAAAGTTAACCGACATTAAATCAATCTCTGAACCCATTGCTGCTGTAATACATCCATGTGAATTGGCTGCCTTTATTGAGTTGATTAAGAAGCAACAGGGTAGTTTGGATAATCTTTTAATTATTTCTTCTGTTTGCCCCGGGGTCATGCCGATTAATAATATTTCCGAAACTAATTTAGATGAAAAAATAAAAAAATATTTTGAATCAGCTAAGAATAGCAACATCCCAACCGGTCTTCGTGAGAACTGTGAAATTTGTTCCAGAATCATACCTACGAATGCAGATATTATTATAAATTTAATGGATAAGGATATTGATAATAGTTTTGAGCTATATATAAATTCTGAGAAAGCAGAGAAATTTCTTGGTGACGAAAACGGGGAAATATTAGATTCGGATTTTGATTTTGCGAATAATACATTCCCTCAAAATATTAAGGATATTATTTCACAAAAAGAAAAGAATAGAATTGCAGTAAATGAAAAGTATAAGTTTGATCAACTTGGAATGGATGGTCTGATCGATTTATTCGGAAAGTGTATCGGGTGTCATAGTTGCGGAGGTGTTTGCCCAATATGTTACTGTGAGCTTTGTGATTTTGATTCAGCTGAACATGAATATAAGAAAAATGTTTTAAAGTCAGATCTTAATAGCCGAGCAGGAGTAAGACTTCCACCGAACACAATTCTTTATCAATTAGGACGATTGAACCATATCTCTACATCCTGTGTTGGATGTGGAATGTGTACGGATGTTTGCCCGGTTGATATTCCCGTAGGAATGATTTTCTCAAGCATTGGAAATTCTGTTCAGGAATTATTCAAGTATATTCCCGGTGAAAATTTGGAAGAGGCAAATCCAATAACTGTTTATAAAAAGGAAGAACTTACAAACTTTGAAGATTAATAAGAAATTAAATTTATGAATAAAGAAGATAATTTGTTTTTAATTTGATTCAAGGAAATAAAAGATGAAAAAGGCTAAGAAAATAGGTTCAGTTTTTGTTCTTGGAGCTGGGATCGGCGGCATTCAGGCAAGCCTTGATTTAGCGGATTCGGGGTTGAAAGTTTATCTTGCTGAAAAGCAATCAGCTATCGGCGGGATGATGTCGCAGTTAGATAAAACATTTCCAACTAATGATTGTTCAATGTGTATAATGTCCCCAAAACTTGTCGGTGCAGGGAGACATAAGGATATTGAAACACTAACTAACATTGAAGTTTTAGATATTCAAGGCGAGCCGGGGAATTTTAAAATTAAGATAAAAGAAAAGGCAAGGTTTGTTGATGTTGATAAATGTACCGGGTGTGGAGATTGTGCTGATGTTTGTCCAATTGAAATTCCAAGCATTTATGATGTTGGATTAGTTATGATTAATGCAACTTCCAGATTATACCCACAAGCGATTCCGAATGCCTTTGCAATTGAAAAAGATGGCATCTCTCCTTGTAGTAACGCTTGCCCGGCAGGCTTATCGGCACAAGGTTATGTTGCGCTAATCGCCGAAAGCCGGTTTCAGGATGCAATTAATCTGGTAAGAGACACCCTTCCTTTACCATCTATTTGTGGAAGAGTTTGTCATCACCCATGTGAGCTTGAGTGTAATAGAAAGGAAGTTGATGAACCTATTGCAATCAGACCGTTAAAAAGATTTATTGCTGATTGGGCGATCTCTTCAAACGAAGAATTACCCGAAAGAATAATCCCTACAAAGAGCGAGAAAGTAGCGATTGTAGGTGCGGGAGCTTCCGGCTTAAGTTGTGCAAAGAAATTAGTTGAATTAGGATACAGTGTTACAATCTTTGATGATGCTGAATATCCTGGTGGAATGGTCACGAGCTGTCTTCCTGATTATCGAATTCCAATCAATATTGCATTATATGATATAAATCGTATCCTTGCTCTCGGAATAAACCTGGAAAAGAAACGAATCGGTAAAGATATTAAATTAAAAGATTTACAAAAAGAATTTGACTCAACATACATTGCTATTGGCTGTCAGACAGCAAAGAAATTGCCCATAAAAGGCAGTGAGCACAAAGATGTTTTATATGGCATTCCATTCTTAAGACGAGTAAAAAGCAGAGAGAATATTTCAATTGGAGAAAGGGTTGTTATTATTGGTGGTGGTAATGTCGGAATAGATTGTGCAAAGTCCGCCCTTAGGCTTGGGGTTAAAGAAGTTTCAGTTGTTTGTCTTGAAACCAGGGATTTAGATTCAAAAGATCGCATGCCAGCACATCATTGGGAAATTGAAGAGGCCGAGGAAGAGGGAGTAAAGATCCTTGATTCCTGGGGTCCTGTAGAAATAGTAATAAAGAATAAAAAAGTATCCGGCTTAAAGTTAAAAAGATGTACATCGGTTTACACTAAAAAAGATAAAAAATTTGCTCCTACGTTTAATGAAAAGGAGGTAACGATTGCTCAAGCTGATACCATAATTATTGCAATAGGTCAAGGATCTGACCTTACTGGTTTTGAAGATTTAGAATTTACACCGTTTAAAACGATTAAAGTAAATGAAATTTCTCTTGAAACAAATATAAAAGGCGTTTTTGCCGGGGGCGATATTGTTAAAGGTCCTGCATCTGTGGTTGATGCAATTTATTATGGAAATGAAGCCGCGGTTTCAATCGACCGATTTTTAAATAGTAAATCTTTAACAGAGGATCGAGCGAAGCTGGAAAGAAAGTTAGCAGAACTACCTGACAGGGAAATTGAAAAAATGCATAGGCTCGATCTTCTAAAAAGACCAGCCAAGATCAGAATTCATGATTTTGGAGAAATAGAAATGGGGTACCTTTCAGAGTCTGAAGTAGTTGAAGAAGCAAAAAGATGTCTTGCCTGTGCGATTTGTTCGGAATGTTTACAATGTGTTATCAGTTGCGAAGCAGATGCTATTGATCACAGCATGCTAGATAAGTTCTATGATATTGATGCAGGGGCAGTAATTATTGCAAGCGGAACTGAAACTTTTGACCCGAACTTGAAACCAGAATATGGATATAAGAGATATCCCAATGTTCTTACAAGCTTAGAGTATGAAAGAATTTTATCAGCATCCGGACCATTTGAAGGTCATATTGTACGACCATCTGACCATAAACAACCAAAAAATATTGCCTGGCTCCAATGTGTTGGTTCAAGAGATGAAAAAATTGGAAATACTTATTGTTCATCTGTTTGCTGTATGTATGCAACTAAGGAAGCAGTAATTACAAAGGAGCATACTCATAATGTTATTGATACAACGATTTTCATGATGGATATGCGTGCTTACGGAAAAGATTTCGACAAGTATTTCGAAAGAGCAAAAGATGAGTATGGAGTAAAGTATATAAGAAATCGAATTTCAGAAGTAAGGGAGAATCCAAGAACTCACAACTTAATTTTGCGATACGAGACTGAATCAGGAAAGTTAAAACAAAAGGAATTTGATTTAGTGGTTTTATCTGTTGGTCTTGTTGCACCTCAAAAAAGTTCAGAACTAATGAAGAAAATCGGAGTTGAGCTAAATGAATATGATTTTGTAAAAACGGGGGAACTGTATCCTCTTGAGACCAGCAAGCCTGGGATTTTTGTTTGCGGCTCATTTCAGAGCCCAAAAGATATTCCGGAGACTGTTGCGCAGTCCAGCGGTGCAGCAGCACAAGCTGAAGTTTTATTATCTGATGTTAGAAATACTTTAATAACAACAGTTGAGCTTCCTGACGAAATTGATGTTACGGGTCAAGAACCGCAGATTGGAGTATTTGTCTGTAATTGTGGAATCAATATCGGCGGTTATATTGATGTTCCTGCAGTAGTTGAATATGCATCCACACTCCCGGGAGTTGTTTATGCTGAACATAATCTTTTCACATGTTCACAAGATACACAAAGTAAAATAAAAGAGAAAATTCATGAATATAATTTAAATCGTGTAGTTGTTGCTTCTTGTACTCCAAGAACACATGAGGCTTTATTCCAAAGCACTATTAGGGAAGCAGGATTAAATAAATATCTTTTTGAAATGGCTAATATTAGAGATCAATGTTCCTGGGTACATATGAATGAGCCGAAGAAGGCATTAATAAAAGCGAAAGAATTGGTTAGAATGGCAGTTGCAAAAGCGGCATTGTTAGAACCATTAGATTCAATTCCACTCAGTGTTACTCAAAAAGCATTAGTAATTGGTGGTGGGTTAGCAGGTATGATTACAGCAATCGATATTGCTGACCAAGGTTTTGAAGTCTTCCTGGTGGAAAAAGATTCTAAACTTGGTGGTTATATGAATCATTTATATTATTCAATATATGGTGAAGATATCCAAGCATATTTGAAAGGAATAATTTCCAAAACAAAAAAACATCCATTGATTAATTTATATTTGAATAGTCAAGTAAAAGAAATTGAAGGTTTTGTAGGAAACTATAAAACCATTATTAATTTACCTAACCAGATCCCGTCAACAGTTGAAGTGGAACATGGAGTAGTTTTAGTTGCAACAGGTGCCGAAATGGTGCGTACAAAAGAATACCATTACGGAGAAGATAAAAGAGTCGTCAATCAACTTGAATTGGAATCTCTGATTATTAAAAAGGATAAAAGAATAAAACAAGCAAATAAAATTTTTATGATTCAGTGTGTTGGATCAAGAGATGATGAAAGACCGTATTGCAGTCGTGTTTGCTGTAGTGAAACAGTTAAAAACGCAATAAAGATTAAGGAAGAGTATCCCGAAAAAGAGATATATATTCTTTATCGTGATATGAGAACTTATGGATTCAGAGAAACTTTTTTCGAACATGCCAGGAAAATAGGAATAGTTTTCATTCGTTATGATTCAAATAAAAAACCTGAAGTTCTAAAAGAAGCCGGAAAGCTAAAAATAAAATTCTATGATATTTTACTAGAAGAGGATATTTTTTCTGATGTTGATTTATTAGCTTTAGCGGTAGCAATTGAACCGCGAACGGATTCAAAGGAATTATCACAACTTCTTAAGGTTCCTGTTAATGATGATGGTTTCTTCCTTGAAGCTCATGTTAAATTGAGACCTGTTGACTTCGCCACAGAGGGAGTCTTTATGTTAGGAATGGCACACTCTCCGAAATTTATTGATGAAGCCATTACACAGGCACATGCCGCTGTTGCAAGAGCAATGACAATAATTTCTAAAGATAAATATTATGCCGAAGCTATAATCTCCCGGGTAAATGAAGAATTATGTGTTGGTTGTGGTGTTTGTGTATCAGTTTGTAATTACGGAGCTATTGAAATAATGGACGAACAACCTTCTGAAGCAAAGCAAAAAGTGATACTGCATGAAGCGGTCTGTAAGGGTTGTGGAAATTGTGCCGCAGCTTGTCCATCAGGAGCAATGCAGCAGAAAAGCTTTAAATCAGAACAATTGTTAGCAGTAATCGCTGCAGCATTTGAGTAATACATCAGTTTTAAAAGAACCCCACCTGCTTAATCTTTTTAATCGTTATTACTCTTTGTCCCTTGAAATAATTATTTAATTATGATATAATTATGAAAATGAATAACAGGAGTTAAAAGCAATGAAGACATTTGAAAATATTACAGAGTTACGGGGATTTTTAAAGAAATTTCATAAAGAAGATAAAACGATTGGTCTCGTTCCAACAATGGGATATCTTCATGAAGGACATATGAGCTTGGTTAAAACAGCACGGAAAGAATGTGATATTATTGTTGCAAGTATATTTGTTAACCCAGCACAATTCGCACCTAACGAAGACCTCGAATCGTATCCGAGAGATTTAAAGAAAGATCTTCATCTTCTCGAAAAGGAAGGGTGTGATATTGTTTTCTTACCGGAGAATAATGAAATTTATAATAACGATTTTGAAACATATATAAATTTGGAGAAGCTCCCTAAACATTTATGCGGATTATCAAGACCAACACACTTCAGAGGTGTAGCGACAGTTGTAACAAAATTATTCAATATTATTCAGCCAGGTAAAGCTTATTTTGGTCAGAAGGATTATCAGCAAATTCTTGTAATAAAAAAATTGATCAGAGATTTAAATGTCCCTGTGAAAATTATAATGTGCCCAATCGTAAGAAATGATGATGGCCTTGCCTTGAGCTCAAGGAATATGTATCTGACAAAAGATGAAAGAAAAGATGCGGTTCTATTGCATCAGTCTCTATTAAAAGGTGTAGAAAGAATAAAAGCAGGTAACAAAGAAATAAATGAAATAATTGTTGATATTAAAGCTATAATATCACAGAGTCAACATGCAAAAGTAGATTACATTTCTATTAGTAATGGTGAAACATTAAAGGAAATTGGCTCTATAAAAGGATATAAAGGTCTGGTTCTTCTTGCCGGTGCTGTTAGGTTTGGAAAGTCTCGTTTAATAGATAATGAACTCGTTGAATTGTAAAGAAAGGGTTCCGGCACCCAAAACTTTCCTCTCGCATCGCAGCGAAGTAAGATCTAGCTTTCGTTCAAAGTTCAGTATCTAGCTCTAGATAACTACACATATGTTAATCATCATTAAAAAACATTATTTTCAGTTGCACGATTGGTCAATTGACCAATCGTGCAACTGACATGAATAATAATTATATAGAATACTTTTTTGCATTAATAAAAAACAATAATGTCGAAAGACTTTTGCGCAGCTATATAAATGTTAGATCCAGATAGTATAAATGTGAATAATACAATATATCGGTCTAGATATATATCAAAAATTTAAATTAATATTTCCTTAAAAAAAGACTTGACAATATTACAATATTGTGATATAACAATATTATAAAAATGCTCTTGGTGATAAAAAGGAGCACAAAAAAGGAAGAGACGAAATATGGACTCTAAGAAATTAGCCAAGATTTTCAAGATACTGAGTAAGCCATCTAATGTTAAGATACTTCGGGCACTACAAGGTTGTAAAAAATGTGTAACGAGTTTAGAGCTTGAATTGAATATCAAGCAGTCAAATTTATCCCAGCATTTGAATTACCTGAAAAATTTTAACATTCTGGATTATGAGCGTAAGGGTAATAAAAATTGTTATTACATTAAGGATAAGAGGTACATTAAGTTGATTGCGTATTTAATAAAAAAATTTGAGGAGGTAAATAGTGAGAAATAAACTTTCGATTTTTACACTTGGTTTAGTTTTGCTGACATCAGTTTTATTATTAAGTGGTTGTCCTGAAAACAATCCGACTTCTTCATCGAAAGCGATGCCGGAATTTAACTTAGAGAATATTCATGGTGGTATGGTTAATTCCTCAGATTTAAAAGGCAAGGTTCTTGTTTTGGATTTTTGGGCTACCTGGTGTGCCCCTTGTCTTCAAGCGACACCATATTTAAAAAAATTACATAAAGAATTTGAAGGTAAGCCGGTAGAGATTATAGGAATAAATTTGGATTATGATAAATCGAATGATTTCGTTGTAAAGTTTGCCAAGAAAAAAGGGATTGCGTATACCATTTTAAAAGGAGACCAGAAGATTTCCGGAAAATTTAAAATTCGTGGAATTCCAGTTTTTTTTCTTATAGATAAGGAAGGTAATATTAAGCAGAAATATATTGGGTTCAATCCTTCATTTTTCAATAAATTACCTTCGGAGATAAATAAATTATTAGAGGAATAGATTATGGATACTTCAAAGATTTGGGATGTTGTTGTAGTTGGTGGTGGACCTGCAGGAATGACAGCTGCCATCTATACTCAGAGGAGTTTACTTGAAACCTTAATCGTTGAGCAATTAATGCCTGGCGGTAATGTTGCAATTACTAACAAGGTAGAGAATTACCCTGGATTTAATGAGATATCGGGAGGTGAACTTTCTAAGAGAATGGAAGACCAGGTGAAGAACCTGGGAGTTGAGTTTTTATCAGGTCAAGTTGAATCAATTTCACAAGATGAAGATTTAAAGTATGTTACATTATCGGACGGTAGTTATCTCCAGACCAAATCAATTATTCTTTCTACCGGAGCCGGTTGGCGGAACCTTGGTGTTCCCGGTGAACGGAAATTTACGGGTCGCGGAGTTTCATATTGTGGTACTTGTGATGGGCCATTTTTCAAAGATAAAGTAATAGCAGTCGTTGGTGGTGGAGATACAGCCCTTGATGAATCGCTTTATCTTGAGCGTTTTGCATCAAAAATATTTCTCATTCATCGCCGCGACGCATTTCGCGGGGCAAAGATATTCCAGGATAGAGTCTTAAAAAATCCTAAAATTGAGGTTGTTTGGAATTCGGTTGTTACTGAGATTCAAGGTGATCAAATTGTAAATAATCTAAGGTTAAAAAACACGAAGACTGGTGAAGAGAAGGATTTACCGGTTGAAGGAGTTTTTATTTTTATAGGACAGGAACCGAACACTAAGTTTTTAAAGACTTTCTGTGACCTTGATAAATATGGTTATATAATCACAGACCAGGAGATGCACACTCGAGTTGATGGAATTTTTGCGGCTGGAGATGTTCGAAAGAAAAATCTTTATCAAATTGCTACTGCAGTCGGAGATGGTGCAATTGCAGGGTATATGATAATAAAATATTTAGAAGAATTAAAATGTAAAGAGGAGGAAAAAAATGAGTGCAATGCAGATCAAAACAGCTGATTTTGAGTCAGAAGTTTTAAAGTCGGAAATCCCTGTTATTATCGATTTCTGGGCAGAATGGTGTATGCCATGTAAAATGATAGCTCCGATTCTCGATGAACTTTCCAAGGAATTTGAAGGTAAAATTAAGGTTGGGAAATTAAATGTTGACCAGGAACGTGAACTTGCTATAAAATATAATATAGTTAGTATTCCAACTATTCTCTTTTTTAAAAGCGGAGAAATTGTTGATACTCTAATTGGAGCAGTTCCAAAATCAAATATTAAATCTAAGATTGAAGATTTACTATAATAAAACTTAGTCCCCTCCCCCTGAAGCTGTGTGGATTAGATTGTAATCCGCACAGCTTTTTTTATACTGCGTACCGTTATTTATAGTTATTATTTAGAATATTAAAGTTAAAATTATCATAAAAAGATGCTACTTGAACATTTAGAATGTTAAAAAGAAATAAAATCAGAATCCATACGTACTTAAATTAAGTAAAAAATGATTGATTTCTTTAAAAATCTATGGTATTATAACCCTTAATAAAAACAGGAGAAAAGTGATGAAAAAGATAACTTTAATGTTAATACTATTAATGCTCTTTACAGTAATTACTTCTTCGGAAGTTGTTAATAAAATTGTTGCGAGAGTAGATGATGAGATAATTACTCAATATGAATTAGATGAGAACGTAAGTTTTTACCTTACCCAGGTAAGTCCGCAGGGACTTAATATTGATGAAATAAAGAAGGAAATTCTTGATTCTATGATAGAGGATATCCTAATAATGAAGGAAGCAGAGGCTCTTGAGCTTACAGATAATATTGATGAGAGTTTATTGGGAATGAATGTTGACATGGCG
This sequence comes from Candidatus Mcinerneyibacteriota bacterium, assembly GCA_030630935.1. Taxonomy (GTDB): domain Bacteria; phylum AUK180; class AUK180; order JAQVHJ01; family JAQVHJ01; genus DAOVMD01. The sequence goes on from DAOVMD010000014.1 coordinate 16,143, forward strand.
ATTGATAATATTAGAGCCCAATATAATTCAGAAGAAGAATTCCTGAGAGCTTTGAAAATGGCAGGACTTACTCTTGGTAAATTAAGAGAGAATTATAGTAAGAAAATCAAGGAATCAGAATTGAGCAAAATTATAATTGAAAAGCAAGTTAAATCAAAGGTTAATATAGAAAAGGACGAGATGGAAAAATATTATGAAGAGAATAAGGAACGTTATCAAAAAGCAAAAGGTAAGGTTAAACTCTCACAAATAATGATAACCGGCAGCAAGACCGGTGCATTTGGTATAGCAGAAAGTATCAGGAAGAGAATTGAAGGCGGTGCAGATTTTCATGAAATTGCCAAGTCAGAATCCGACGATTCGTTTACAAAGCAAGACGGTGGTAAACTTGGAATATTAAATACGGATGATTTGAATAAAAAAATTACGAGTGAAATTGTAAAATTAAATCCAGGTCAGATAACAAGTGTTATTGATATTGGCGGGAACTATTATATATTCCTACTTGAGAAAAAGGATAAACCGGAAGAGATGTCTTTTGAAGAGGCCTTTGATTATGTTAAAGCAGACCTGTATAGAATTAAGATACAGGAAGCGTATAAAGAATATATTGATGAATTAAAGAAGAAATCCTATATTAAGATTACATTATAACCTTATTTATGATTTATAATTGACCTTCCTGCAAAAACAAGGTATCAAAAAAGTGTTTTGATAGCGAGTTTAGGTAAAAAAACAAAATTTTGAAAATTTATTTTTAGGTTCAAGATTATTTTTCGTAAATTACTAAGATATTGATGATATTTCGTG